>NZ_RZTB01000067.1:17197-32131 GCF_003997735.1 Mesorhizobium sp. M7A.F.Ca.MR.148.00.0.0
CGAGGCCAGGGTTTCGATGCCGCCGATCGGTAGCCAGCGGAGGTCGACGGCAAAGACGACGATCAGCACCAGTCCGAGCCAGAAACCCGGCACGGCATAGAGCGCCAGCGAGCCGATCGACAGGAAGCGGTCGCGGAAACTGCCCGGACGCGCGCCGGCATAGATGCCCAGTGCCGAGCCGAGCCCGAAGGAGAGCGCGGTGGCGCTGACCATCAACAGCAGCGTATTGGGCAGGCGTTCGAGAATGACGTCGCGGATCGGCCTGGAGAAGGTCACCGACTGGCCGAGATCGAGATGCAGCAGCGCCCAGAGATAGTTGGCGAGCCGCGTCAGCTCTGACTGGTCGAGGCCCCAGCGATGACGCAACAATTCGATCATGCCGGCGTCGCCGCCGGTCGAGACGATATAGGCATCGACCGCATCGCCGGGGGCAGCTTCGAGCAGCAGGAAGGTGCCGACGACGACGATCAGCAGCACGAAGATGCTGCCGACAAGGCGACGGCGGATGAGCGTGAGGGCGCGGGTCATGCGGGCTTTACCCCTCCCCTTGTGGGGAGGGTCGATCCGCGAAGCGGAGCGTGGTGGGGGCCTTCAGGTTCGCGCCAGTACCCCCACCCCGTCGACCGGTTGCCGCTTCGCGGCACCCACTCGCCGACCCTCCCCACAAGGGGGAGGGTGAGGCTGGCACTATCCGGCAGGACAGAGGGGCGCGCGAAGGAACTCTCATTGTCGAACCTGAGCACCCGGACAGGCGATCTGCAAGTCCAGAGGTCAACCTGCCAAATACGTGTCCGCCCAGTTCGACACCGCCCAGCGCGGGTTGTTGGCGATGTTGCCGACAGTGTCGCGCGCGACGCTGATAAAACTCCATTCGGCGACGTTGATCAGCGGCAGGTCGGTGGCCACCTCCTTCTGGAATTCCTTGTAGAGGTCGGTGCGGGCTGATGTATCGAGCGTCTCCGATGCCTTGGCGATGAGCGCGTCGAGCGCGTCGTTCTTGTAGCCGCCCTGGTTGGAGAACGGCACGCCGTCCGGAATGCCGCTCTGCACCAGGATAGTGGTCGAGATCGCCGGGTCGCCGCGGAACACCGGCGGGCCGACCGCGAGGTCGAAGGCGTGGTCGGTGTAGACCGCCTTGATGTGCGCGGCCGAGTCGTTGTTGACCAGCTGAGCATCGATGCCGATGGCGGCGAGCGCCTGGCGCAGATAGTCGCCGAACTGCTTGGTCTCGTTGAAATAGGGCGCAGGCAGCAGCTTGAGCGAAAAGCGGTTGCCGTCGGCGCCTTTCTTGTAGCCAGCCTCGTCAAGCAGCGCGTTGGCCTTGGCGACGTCGAAGGCATAGGTCGGCACGTCGGCGGTGTAGAATTGCGGATCGTTCTTCGGCACCGGACCGGTGGCTGTCGCGGCATAGCCGAGGAACACCGTCTTGACGACGAAATCCTTGTCGATGGCATGCGCGATCGCCTGCCGCACTTTCAGGTCGGCCAGTTCCTTGCGGCGATGGTTGATCTCGACGACGAGCTGATAGGTCAGCCCTTCGTAACCCTTGGAGATCACCTTCAGGCCCGGCACCTTGGAGATGCGGTCGAGGTCGGCCAGCGGCACGGCGGAAAAGGCCGCCAGCTGAATCTCTTCAGCCTCCAGCGCGCTCGCCGCTGACGTGCGATCCGGCAGCACCTGATAGATGATCTCGTCGAGATAGGGCTCGTCCTTGCCCCAGTAGTCGGCGTTTTTGGTCAGCCGGTAATATTGGCCGGCCTTGTACTCGCCGAATTTGAACGGTCCGGTGCCGATGGGCGCGTTGTTGGCCGGGTTGTCCTCGATCTTGCCGACCTCATAGATGTGCTTCGGCACCACACTGCTCAGCGCCGGCAGCGCGTTGCGGATCAGCTGGAACGGCGTCGGCTTGGCGAATTTGAACACGGCGGTGAGATCGTCGGGCGTGTCGACGCTGGCCAGATCCTTGAACACAGTGCGGCCGAGATTCTGCAGCGGCTTCCAGATCTGCAGCGCCGAGAAGGCGACGTCGGCCGAGGTGAACGGCTTGCCGTCATGCCATTTGACGCCGTCGCGCAGTTTGAACGTCGCCGAGAGCCCGTCGGCGGCACCTTCCCAGCTCAGCGCCAGCCGTGGCGCGAGCCCGTCCTTGCCGTCGAAGGAGGCTTCGGCCAGCGTTTCGACGATCTTGCTGGAGATGAAGAACACGCCGTTGGAGGCGACGATCGCCGGGTTGAGGTTGCGCGGTTCGGAATCGGCGGCAAGCACCAGCCGCCCGCCCTTCTTTGGCGTCTGCGCCCAGCCCGGTGCCGGCATTGCGGTGGAGGCCAGCAGCATTGCCGAGCCGGCAAGCATCGTGCGTCTGGAAATCGTGAAACCTGACATGATCGAACTCCGTCCTCTCCGCGACCCGGTCGGGTGCGCCAACCCCTCGGACGCCGGCAAGCCCACCGGCATCCTTGCGGCGGCGATTATGAGCCTTGCCGAGGGTTTCGCCAGAGACGGAATTGGCGCATCCTCGCTTGGCTTTGAAATTTTCGTCCGCTGGACCAGTATGGAGGGCGTGGCTCAATTTGATCATTCTGGTAGGACCAGATTGGTTGAATATGCGACGTATGACGGGACGGAGACATAGAGACGCGACATTTCATCTGTTTCTGGCTGGACCAGAACGGGCAAAATGGTGCAGATTGACCGCTGCCAAGGGATCGGGAGCGGAACAGCGGCGATCCGGCAATTCAGGGAGAGAGAGATGAACATTGCTCCGGGCAAGAATGCGGTCGGCAATATCCCGTTCGACCAGGCAAGGGTCGACCGGCTGATGGAGGAGGCCGGCATCGATGTGCTGCTCGCCACCTCCAAGCACAACACGCAATACCTGCTGGGCGGCTACAAGTTCATCTTCTTCGCCGCCATGGATGCGATCGGCCACAGCCGATACCTGCCGATCGTGGTGTACGAAAAGGGCGGGCCGGACCATGCCGCCTATATCGGCAACCGCATGGAGGGCGGCGAGCATCAGAACAACCCGTTCTGGACGCCGACGCTGCACGCCGCCTGCTGGGGCACGCTCGACGCCGCCAACCTTGCGGTCGAGCATCTGCAGAAGATCGGCAAGGCGGGCGCGCGCATCGGCATCGAGCCCGGCTTCCTGCCGTCGGACGCCTATACGCTGATCCGCAACGCATTGCCGGATGCCAGGCTGATCGACGCGACCGACATGCTGGAGCGCATGCGCGCCATTAAGACCGATGCCGAACTGGAGAAGCTGCGCACGGCCTCTGAACTGATCACCGATTCCATGCTGGCAACCATTGCCTGGGCACGCGAAGGCACGACCAAGGGCGAGATCATCGAACAGCTGCGGCGCGAGGAAACCAATCGCGGCATCCATTTCGAATATTGCCTGCTGACGCTGGGCTCCAGCCACAACCGCGCCGCCTCGCCGCAAGCATGGAAGAAGGGCGAGGTTCTGTCGATCGATTCCGGCGGCAATTATCACGGCTATATCGGCGACCTCTGCCGCATGGGCATTCTGGGCGAACCGGACGCCGAGCTCGAGGATTTGCTGGCCGAGGTCGAGACGGTGCAGCAGGCGGCCTTCTCAAAGGTCAGAGCGGGCACGCTGGGCGGCGACATGATTTCGCATGCCGAGGGCGTGCTGAAGGCTTCGAAGGTCGCGCCCTACACGGATTTCTTCGCCCATGGCATGGGGCTGATCACACATGAGGCGCCGTTCCTGATGACCAACCACCCGGTGACCTATGAAGGCACCTATGCGGCCAAGCCGCTGGAGAAGAACATGGTGCTGTCGGTGGAGACAACCATGCTCCACCCGACGCGCGGCTTCATCAAGCTGGAGGACACGCTGGCGGTGACGGATGCTGGTTATGCGATGTTCGGTGATCGGGGCCGGGGGTGGAACAGGGGTGGTACTCTTTAGGACGAAGGCGGGCGCTGCCCCTCATCCGCCTGCCGGCACCTTCTCCCCGTCGTATAGTGACGGGGAGAAGAGGGCAGCCGCGCCCTCGGCACCTATTTGGTTTAAAATTGGCGAAAGCGCCGGTGACTGCGTCTTTCTCCCCGTCACTATACGGGGAGAAATGTCCGGCAGGACAATGAGGGGCAGCGCTACCCTAGAACAAGTTCATCACTGCCCCGGCGCGATCAGCCTGAAATCCGGCAGCTCGCGCAAAACCAGTTCAGGCCCGGCCGGCGAATAGACGACGAAAAGCTGCATCGGCCCGTCGCCGGTGTTCAGCGTCGAATGAAAGCGGCTTTCCGGGACATAGATGGTGCAGCCGGGGCCGACTTTTGCGACCACCGGATTGCCCTTTTCGTCCTCGACCATCTGTTCGCCATGGCCCGAAATGACGAAGATGATTTCCTCGGCACCGGGATGATTGTGGCGCGTGTGACCCTTGCCGGACGGCAGGTCGACGACGCCGCCGGAAAACCGGGTTGCGCCATTCACTTCGGGCGCCACCGTCAGCGCCAATTTTCCCCAGTCGAAGCCGAAGGCGCTGACGTCCTTCGGGTAGACAAACATTTTGCTCTTGTCGGTCATCTCTCTCATCCCTTCTTTTTCTTCGTGGTCTTCTGGCCACCAAGTGTCACCGATTTGAAATCAGCGGTCTGCCGGGCGATCGCGGCTTCCGCCGGCAGCCGTTCCATCGAGCTGGCGCCATAGAAGCCGTGCAGACCCTTGGCATGGGAGAGGATGTAACGGGCGTCGCCCGGCATCGAGATCGGGCCGCCATGGCAAAGCAGGATGACGTCCTTGCGCACCGAGCGCGCCGCGTTGGCGATGGCGTCGATCTCGACGACGCAGTCGTCGAGCGACTTAGCCGATGTCGCGCCGATCGAGCCGCCCGTCGTCACACCCATATGGGCGACGACGATGTCGGCGCCGGCCTTGGTCATGGCGCGGGCCTCGTCGGGGTTGAAGACATAGGGCGTGGTCAAGAGGTCGAGCTTGTGCGCCTCGGCGATCATGTCGACCTCGAGGCCGAAGCCCATGCCGGTTTCCTCGAAGCTTTGCCGCATGCTTCCGTCGAACAGACCGATGGTGGGAAAGTTCTGCACGCCGGAAAAGCCCATGGTCTTCAGCTCGGCCAGCAGCAGCGGCATGATGACGAACGGGTCGGTGCCGTTGACGCCGGCCAGCACCGGCGTGTGTCGGACCACCGGCAGCACCTCGTAGGCCATCTCCTTGACGATCTCGTTGGCATTGCCATAGGCGAGCAGGCCGGCGGCCGAGCCGCGCCCGGCCATGCGGTAGCGGCCGGAATTGTAAATGATGATGAGGTCGATGCCACCGGCCTCCTCGGCTTTCGCCGACAGGCCGGTGCCGGCGCCGCCGCCGACGATCGGCACACCCTTGGCGATCATTCCCCTGAATTTCTTCAATATGTCCTTGCGCGGTATGGCGGGCATCTTTCTGGATCTCTCACTGTCTGGCGATGTCGAGGAAGGCCGATGTTGCAGCCTTTGCGAATTCCGGGTCGTTGATATGCAGCGGCAGGCGCGTCACGCGGCGTTTGCCGTTGGGCTGGATGGTGCGCTCGATGGCTTCGAACAGAACGGCGTCGGCTTCCGGGTCGAAGAAGGCGCCGCCTTCGATGTCGAGCGCCGAGACGCCTTTTTCCGGGATGAGAAAATGCACCGGCCCTCCGCAGCGGGCGAGCCTGGTGCCGATCCATTCGCCGATCGCACGGCATTCGACCGCCGTGGTGCGCATCAGCGTGACATTGGGATTGTGCTCGTAGAAAAGCCGCCCGCGATAGTGGTCCGGAATGGTCGAAGGCGCCCAGAAATTCACCATGTCGAGCGCGCCGACGGAGCCGACAAAGGGCAGCCCCGTACGAACTATGGCGCCGAAACGATCGTCAGTCGCCGGCAGCACACCGCCGAACAGGAGGTCGCAGACTTCGGTCGTGGTGATGTCGATGACGCCGGACAGCAAGCCGCTATCGGCCAGCTTTTCCATGCTGCGGCCGCCGGTGCCGGTGGCGTGGAAGACCATGCAGTCATATCTGGAACGGAGCTGGTCGGCGATGGCGGTCACGCAAGGCGTTGTGACGCCGAACATGGTGAGGCCGATCGATAGTTTGCCGTCGGGTGGCGGCGCCGGCTTGGTTGCCATGCCTACGATCGCCTGGGCGGCATTGTGCAGCACGACACGGGAGATCCGGTTCAGTCCGGCCATGTCGGTCACCGCCGGCATCATGATGATGTCGGAGACATCGACATAGGGAGCGGTATCGCCGGAGGCGAGCGTCGAGACCATGATCTTGGGCAGGCCGAGCGGCAGGGCGCGCATGCCCGACGTGATGATCGATGTGCCGCCACCGCCGCCGATGCCGATGATGCCGGAAATGTCGGTGCGCGACTGGACGAAGCGGGCGAAGGCGATGCCCATCGCGGCGACCGCGGCGCCACGGTCATTGCCGCCGAGCACGGCGTCACGGCCGCCGGGATGATGGTCGGCGATTTCCATAGCGCCGATATCGACGGGGATGGTTGCGTCGCGCGTTCCGACATCGACACGGCAAACGATGGCGCCCGCAGCAGTGATCGCATCGGCCAGGAAGGCGAGCTCCTCGCCCTTAGTGTCCGCGGTACCCACCACATAGATACGCTTCATTTGCGCTCCCCCGATCCTGGCAGGCGCGATGCCGCCCCCATCGCTCATTGCCCGGGCCACTCGACGATGCGGACACCATTGCAAATTTTTGAGACGCGCGTATCGTATTGGTATGAATGTCTCACGTCAACAATCCACTGCGAGCGACGACGCTGAACGGGCAACCGGCCCGGTGCCCGAACGTGGGCCGCGCGCGCGGACCAAACGGCTGATGCTGGAGACGGCAACAAGGCTGATGCAGGCGGGCGTCACGCCCTCGGTCAGCGAGGTCGCCGAGGCGGCCGAGGTTTCCCGTGCCACCGCCTATCGTTACTTCCCGAGCCAGTCGGCACTGGTGCAGGCCGTCGTCGACGAGGGGCTGGGGCCAATCCTCACCTGGCGATCGACCTCCGCCGATGCCGAGCGCCGGGTCGCGGAGCTGTTCGATACGGCCATGCCGCGCATCGAGGCCTTCGAGGCCACGTTCAAGGCAGCACTGAAGCTGTCGCTCGATCAATGGGCGCGGCGTCAGGCCGGCACGCTGGGCGCTGAGCCCGCCTTTACGCGCGGCCATCGCATCGACTTGCTGAAAGATGCGATCGCGCCGCTCAAGAGCCGTTTGCCGCCGCGCGACTTCAAGCGGCTGGCGCAGGCGCTGTCGCTGATCTTCGGCGTCGAGGTGCTGATCGTGCTCAAGGATATCTGGGGACTGGACAGCCGCCGGACGAGGGCGGTCGCCCATTGGGCGGCCGGGGCGCTGGTGCGTGCGGCAGTCGCGGAATCGGTCGATGAAGGAGGCAGCCTCGATCCGAAGGTAGTCATGAAATAGAGCCTATCTGGTTCGACCAGATTGGCATGCACGCTACTGATCTTAGCCGTCGAGTGGGGTATCGGACAATACCCAATCATATCACTGAGTAGGAAAATCTTGGTAAAACAGGCAGATAAAGCACTAAACCGATGGCAATGGCCACGTCAAGTTGCCAAGAAAGGGCTTGACGAGCATGCGAAATTGGTAATACCAGATTGGATCAGAAAAGCGGATCGAAAGTGAGGGTTGCGGTCCATTTTCCGGCAGGGGCGAGGAGGCTCGAAACCGGGAAGGTGCGATCACGGGAGGAACTACCAGGGCCGGCCCCGTTGCCGGCTCGCACGATAAGGTAGAACGCGCACAAGGGAGGAAATCATTATGCGCAAGTTAGTGACCAGCGCACTTGCTGGTATCGGCTTAACGCTTGCCTGCGGAACGTCCGTCTACGCGCAGGACAAAGAACTCACCATATTCTGGGCGGAATGGGATCCGGCGAACTATTTGCAGGAACTCGTCAACCTCTACGAGGCCGAGACCGGCGTGAAGGTCACGGTCGAAACCACGCCTTGGTCCGACTTCCAGACCAAGGCATTCACCGAGTTCAACGCCAAGGGCAGCGCCTACGACATGGTGGTCGGCGACTCGCAGTGGATCGGTGCCGCATCCGAGGCGGGCCACTATGTCGACCTTACCGACTTCTTCAACAAGCATAATTTGAAGGAGGTGATGGCGCCGGCGACTGTCAAGTACTACGCCGAATATCCGTCGGCCTCTGGCAAGTACTGGTCGATCCCGGCCGAGGGTGACGCAGTCGGCTGGTCCTACCGTAAGGACTGGTTCGAGGACCCCAAGGAAATGGAAGCCTTCAAGGCCAAGTATGGCTACGATCTCGGCGTGCCGAAGGATTTCAAGGCGCTGCGCGACATTGCCGAATTCTTCCACCGTCCCGACCAGAAGCGCTACGGCGTCGCCATCTACACCGACAATTCATATGATGCCCTGGTGATGGGCGTCGAGAACGCCATCTTCTCCTACGGCGGCGAACTTGGCGACTATGCCACTTACAAGGTCGACGGGATCATCAACTCCGATCAGAACGTCAAGGCGCTCGAGGTCTACAAGGAACTCTATTCCTTCACACCTCCTGGTTGGGCCAAGAGCTTCTTCATCGAGGACAACCAGGCGATCACCGAGAATCTGGCTGCGATGAGCATGAACTACTTCGCCTTCTTCCCGGCGCTCATCAACGAAGCCTCGAACCCGAATGCCAAGAACACAGGCTTCTTCGCCAACCCGGCCGGCCCGAACGGCGACCAGTTCGCCGCGCTCGGCGGCCAGGGCATCTCCGTCATCTCCTATTCCAACAACAAGGAAGAGGCGATGAAGTTCCTGGAATGGTTCATCAAAGACGAGACGCAGAAGAAGTGGGCGGAACTCGGCGGTTACACGGCAAGTGCCAAGGTGCTCGAGTCGCCTGAATTCCAGAACGCCACGCCTTACAACAAGGCCTTCTACGAAACCATGTTCAAGGTGAAGGACTTCTGGGCGACGCCGGAGTACGCCGAGCTGCTCATCGCGATGAACCAACGCGTCTATCCGTACATCACCGGCAATCAGGGCACGGCCAAGGAAGTGCTCGATTCGCTCGCCGCGGACTGGAACGCGACGTTCAAGAAGTACAACCGCGTGAAGTAAGCGGTACTAACGCTCGGAAGGGGTGGGAGCCCACCCCTTCCGTTTTCTCTTCTCAAGGAAGGAACTGGCTTTGGCCACTGCAGTCATGACCACGCTGGATCCCAACTCGCGCTCCGCCACCCGCGGCATGAGCGACCTCACGATCCGAAATCTCTTCATCATTCCGACGATCGTTTTCCTGATCGTCTTCAACATCTTTCCACTGCTCTATTCGCTCGGCTATTCGTTCACCGACTTTCGCGCGTCGAGCCCGGCGGCGGCCAATTTCGTCGGACTGCAGAATTACCGCGAACTGCTCAACGACCCGTTCATCTGGTCGAATTTCGCCATCACCGCCAAATATGTCATCGTCTCCGTGGTCGGTCAGGTCATCGTCGGCTTTGGCGTGGCGTTGCTGCTCAACCGCGATATCCCGCTGAAGGGCCTGCTGACGACACTGCTGCTGTTGCCGATGATGCTGTCGATGGCCGTCGTCGGTCTGTTCTGGAAACTGCTCTATGATCCGTCATGGGGTGTCATCAACTATGCACTCGGCCTCGGCAATTTCGAGTGGCTGTCCAACCCTGACATGGCGCTCTACGCGGTTGCCATCACCGACATCTGGATGTGGTCGCCCTTCGTCATGCTGCTGTCGCTTGCCGGCCTGTCGGCAGTGCCGAAGCACCTCTACGAGGCGGCGGCGATCGACCGCGCCGGCTCGTTCTATACCTTCTTTCGCATTACGCTGCCGCTGGTCGCGCCGATTCTGATGATCGCGATCATCTTCCGCACCATGGAGGCGTTCAAGACCTTCGATCTCGCCTACATCCTGACCAGCCAGCCAACCACCGAGGTGATCTCGATCCGGCTCTACAAGATGGCGTTCCAGGAATGGCAGACCGGGCGCTCCTGCGCGCTTGCCTACATCGTGCTGATCATGGTGCTGGCTATCACCAACATCTACGTCAAATACCTCAACAAGGTGAAGGAGCGCTGAGATGGCCGCCGTCCGCACTTCTTCCGAAATCGGCTTCAATCGCGTCGCCATCGTCGTTGTCCTTTTGGTGACGATCATCTTCCTCGCGCCGATCTACTGGATTGCCTCAACGGCGTTCAAGCCGCGCAATCTTGCCACGACCATCCCGCCGACGGTGGTGTTCCAGCCGGAGATATCGCCCTTCGTCAAACTGTTCACCAAGCGCTCGCAACTGCGCAGCGCGCCGACGCCGGAAGAGTATGCGGCAGCGCCCTGGTGGGAGCGCGTCGTCTTCGACGGCGGTGAAAAGATCGTGCGCGACGGCAAGGGCCAGGTGCAATGGTCCGGCTATCCGAGCCGCTTCATGAACTCGCTGATCATCGCCATCACCTCCACGGTGCTGGCGGTCGGCATGGGCACCTTCACCGCCTATGGCTTTTCGCGCTTCAAGGTGAAGGGGGAGGCTGACCTGCTCTTCTTCATCCTGTCGACACGCATGCTCCCGCCGGTGGTGGTGGCGATCCCGATGTTCCTGATGTACCGGGCGCTCGGCCTCAACGACACGCATGTGGGCCTGATCATCCTCTACACCGCCTTCAACCTGTCCTTCTCGGTGTGGCTGATGAAGGGTTTTATGGATGAGATACCGAAAGAGTATGAAGAGGCGGCCCTGGTCGACGGTTACACGCGCATGGAGGCCTTCTTCAAGATCGTGCTGCCCGAGGCGGCCACCGGCATCGCCGCCACCGCGGTGTTCTGCTTCATCACCGCGTGGAACGAATATGCCTTCGCACTGATCATGACCAACCGCCGCGCCCAGACCGCACCGCCCTTCATCCCGAGCCAGGTCGGCTCGGGCCTGCCGGACTGGACGGTGATCGCCGCCGGAACCTTTCTATTCCTGCTGCCGGTCGCGATCTTCACGTTCCTGCTCCGCAACCATCTGCTGCGCGGCATGTCCTTCGGAGCGATTCGCAAATGAGCTTTCGTGCCATCAACCAGAAATATCTGGAGCCCGGTTCGCAGGTGCTGATGGTGCTCGGCATCATAGCACTCTGCCAGCCCTGGAACCTGTTGTTGCACACATATGGCCTGACCATCATCCTGATCGGGCTGGTCGGCTTCAACGTAACCTCCAAGATCGCGCCTGAGGAAAAGGCCGGCACCGGCCAGGTGCGCAATCCGGGAGCACAGCATTGACCCAGATCGAGCTTCGCGGCGTCCAGAAATTCTTCGGCGCCGTCCAGGTCATCAAGGACCTGAACCTCAAGATCGCCGACAACGAGTTCATCGTTCTGCTCGGCCAGTCGGGCTGCGGCAAGACGACGACGCTGCGGGCCATCGCCGGGCTGGAAACGATCGACGAGGGCGACATCCTCATCGACGGCAAACCGATCCAGCATCTAAAGGCCGCCGACCGCGACATTGCCATGGTCTTCCAGTCGTTCTCGCTCTATCCGCATATGAGCGTCTACGAGAACATCGCCTTCCCCTTGCGCGCCACGCGCAAGAGCAAGACGGAGATCGACAGCGAGGTTCGCTCCGTCGCCAAGACGCTGCAGATCACCGATCTGCTGGACAAGAAGCCATCGGCGCTCTCGGGTGGCGACATGCAGCGCGTCGCCATTGGCCGGGCGCTGGTGCGGCGGCCGAAGGCCATGCTGATGGACGAGCCGATCGGCGCGCTCGACGCCAAGCTGCGCGAGGAGATGCGGGCCGAGATCAAGCGGCTGCACATCAAGCAGGGGTCGACGACCATCTATGTGACGCACGACCAGATCGAGGCGATGAGCCTCGCCGACCGCATCGTCATCATGCATGAAGGCGTGCTGCAGCAGGTCGGCTCGCCCGACGAGGTCTATTCGCACCCGGCCAATCTGTTCGTGGCGCAATTCGTCGGCAGCCCGGTGATGAACGTCGCCGATGCGGCAGTCGCCGAGACGGCGTCCTCGGTCTCGGTGACGGTCGGCGGGGCTCCCGCCGGCTTCGAGTTCCCGCGGGCGCTGCTGTCGAAGCTCAACGGCCATGCAGGCGGCCAGCTCGCGCTCGGCATCCGGCCGGAAGGCGTTCTCATCCGCCGCGAGGCGACGGAGGGGTTTTTGCCGGTCGAGACGCAGATCGTCGAGCCGCTTGGCTCCTTCGACATTGTCGATCTCAAGGTCGGCTCAAAGATGCTGCGCGCACGCACCAAGAGCGGCTTCGTCGCCGGTCCCGGCCAGAAGGTGTTCGCCAGGATCGATCCGGCCCAAGCGCATTTCTTCGACACGGCAAGCGGCAAGTCGCTGGGAGTGAGATTGTGATGGCCGAAGGACACGAAAGGCCAATGACTTGGCCTTTCGAACAATCGAACGCCCGGAGCTATAGCGGAGGGCAGACGCCCTCGAAAAAGAGATCGGGACGATAGACATGGCCCATATCCAGCTCAAGAACATCTCGAAGACCTTCGGCAACCACACTGCGCTCACCGGGCTCGATCTCGATATTGCCGATGGCGAGTTCTTCGTGCTGCTGGGCGAGACGGGCGCCGGCAAGACGACGACGCTGCGGCTTATCGCGGGCCTGGAAAAGCCGAGCGAAGGCCAGGTCTTCATCGACGGCGTCGACGTCGCCGACTGGGGTGCGGCCGAGCGTGACGTGGCGCTGGTGCTGCAGCAATACTCGCTCTATCCGCGCTACACGGTGCGCGAAAATCTCGAATTCCCGCTGAAGCCGAAGATTCGCCGGCTGCCCGACGCCGAGATCAAGGATCGCGTCGACCGTGCCGCCCGTACGCTGCGGATCGAGCACCTGCTCGACCGCAAGACGGATCGGCTGTCCGGCGGCGAGATGCAGCGCGTCTCGATCGGCCGCGCCATCGTGCGCAAGCCGCGTGTGTTCCTGATGGACGAGCCGCTGTCTGCGCTCGACGCCAAGCTGCGCGAGGCGCTGCGGACTGAACTGAAGAACCTGCAGATGCAGCTCGGCGCCACCTTCCTGTTCGTCACCCACGACCAGATCGAGGCGATGTCGATGGGCGACAAGGTCGGCGTGCTCAACCATGGCCGCATCGTTCAGACCGGCACGCCGCACGAGATCTACAACAATCCGCGCGATACCTATGTGGCGAGCTTCGTCGGCTCGCCGCCGATGAACCTCATCGACGGCAAGCTTGTGAACGGCCGTGCGGTGATGGCTCCGTTGAACTTCGAACTGCCTTTTTCGGGGGGAGCCAAAGCGGGCGGGGCGACCGACGGTCGCCCACTCGTCTTCGGCATTCGTCCCGAGGACGTCTATCTCGAGAGCGGCGCGCCGGTCGAGGCGCATGTCCACGACGTCGAGAACCACGGCGTCGAAAAGATCCTGACGCTGCGCGTCGGCGACGCGACACTGCGTGCCACCGTGCCGGCCAGGACCGACGTCGCCATCGAGCAGGCGGTGCGCTTTGCCTGGAACCCCGACAAGGTGGTGCTGTTCGACAAGGGCAGCGGCGTCAGCTTGCGGCACGCCTCATAAAGCGCGTCGCGCTGAAACGGATTCACGCGACGCGCTTTAGGTCTTTGTTTTTGTGCATGTCGTTCTCCCAAAACCGAGGTCACTTTTGGGCGACATGCGTTAGGCCGCATCCCAGCCTATTTCTGGAAGTAGGTTTCGTAGGGCGTGTCGTTGATCAGCAGGATCACGCATTCCGTGTCGGAGACGCAGGCGTCGTCATGCATCTCATTGGCTTTCTGGGTCCAGTAGGATCCAGGAGGCAGTTCGACCTTGGTCGCCTCGCCGCCATCCATCTGCCAGTGCGCCCACAGCCCCTTTATGACCACCGCACGATAATCCGCGGTGTGCGCATGGACCGGTGCACGCCAGTTGCCGGGAACCTTCAGCAACGTGCCTGCCGGACCCTTGGCCCGCTCGCCCCACAATGGACCAAGACGATGCGGCTGGTCGGGTACTTCCGCCACATAGGGGATCTTGTCGGCCGGCAGGTAGCTGTCCTCGAGGGCAAAGGCGCGCCCGGGAACCGCAAGCATGACGGCGAGTGCGATGACCTTCGGATGATTTGGCATTGGTTCTCCTCTTCGGGCCGACTGGACGCCGGCCTCTCGCTGCCTGGTTCTGGCAAGCTATTGCATGCGGGTGGCCCGGCAATGGCATTGCGTCCGGAAGGCTTGGCAATTCATCCAGACCCGGCAATTCATCCCTGCGATCCATGGCCGCGGATCCGGGATCGTCTCAGCGGTTTTCGGAGGTGCCGTCGACGGTGCGCAGGTGGCTGGGCGAGATGCCTATGATGCGCTTGAACGCCCGGCTGAACGACGCTTCGGAATCGTAACCCAGTCTGGCGGCGACCACCGAAACCCGCATCCGATCGTCGATCAGCCATTGCCGCGCCTGGTGCATGCGTATCCGGGCGACATATCTCGCCGGTGTTTCGCCAACGACGGCCGTGAAGCGTTCGGCGAAGGCCGATCGCGAGGCGCCCATTTCGCGCGCCAGCGCTTCGACAGTCCAGTTCCTGTCGGGCTGCAGATGAATGGCGGCAAGTACGCGGCCGATGTCGCGATCCCTGATCGCCGCGATCCAGCCTCTGGTGTCGCCGCCGCTGTTTTCCACCCATGAACGGATGATGCTTGCAGCCAGTACGTCGGCCAGCCGCGCCAGCATGCCGCCGGAACCGGCGCGGTTCATGGTGATTTCGCCGGCCATGGCTTGCAGCAGATGCGGAATACCTGGCTCGCCAGCCATCAATTCCTTGGCGCGCATCATGTCCGGCATCATGCCCAGCAAGGGGTGCGATCCGTCCAGGTTGAAGTGCATGCTGCCGCAAAACAGCAAGATTTTCGGGCCGTGGCCGCCATTGGAGACATTGAAGACATT
>NZ_RZTB01000680.1:0-239 GCF_003997735.1 Mesorhizobium sp. M7A.F.Ca.MR.148.00.0.0
ATGTGAAGGATCATCACCATTCCCGGTTCCTTGAGATGCTGTCGAGGGCTGGCCTCCCCAGTTCCTAGCCACAGTCCAGTTTGCCTGGGTCCCTGGAAGGTTTTCGAACTTTGTCTTGCAACTCCCGTCGAGATGCGCGCGCTTCTGAAGGAGGTCGGGATGTGTGGATCGTAAGCGGTGTTCTCAGGCCACGTCCTTAGCTCAAGCGCCCAGATATAGGTCCAAGGTAGCAGGCCGTC
>NZ_RZTB01000681.1:0-239 GCF_003997735.1 Mesorhizobium sp. M7A.F.Ca.MR.148.00.0.0
TCGCTTATCTAAAGGATAAGGTCGATCGCGGCTTCGTCGACCTGATCTATGTGCTTGGCGCTGATCATGGTGGTTACGTGAAGCGGCTGGAAGCCCTGGCGAGGGCAATCGCCGGCGACAGGGTGAAACTCACGGTCCTCCTATGCAATCTGGTCAAGCTGTTTCGCGATGGCGAGCCGGTGAGGATGGGAAAGCGGACCGGCAATTTCGTCACTCTCAGGGAAGTCATTGAAGAGGTA
>NZ_RZTB01000682.1:0-239 GCF_003997735.1 Mesorhizobium sp. M7A.F.Ca.MR.148.00.0.0
CGATGCCGAGCCGTTCGCGGCCGAGCGAAAAGGAAACGCCGCGCACCGCCTCGATTAGACCGGTGCGGGTCGGGAAGGTGACGCGCAGGTCGTCGACGTCGAGAAGCGTCTTCGTTTCCCTGCTCATTGGTCACCACTGCGAGGATCGAGCGCGTCGCGCAGGCCGTCGCCGAGCAGGTTGAAGCCGAGGCTGACGATGAGGATGGCGAAGCCCGGCGCACCGGCCACCCACCACTGGT
>NZ_RZTB01000683.1:0-239 GCF_003997735.1 Mesorhizobium sp. M7A.F.Ca.MR.148.00.0.0
GGTTTCCTTGCCACCACCGGCTCGGCGGCACCCTTCATCGGCCTGTTTGGCACCGTCATCGGCATCATGACGTCGTTTCAGGCGATCGCCGGCTCCAAGAACACCAGTCTCGCGGTGGTTGCGCCGGGCATCGCCGAAGCGTTGCTGGCGACGGCCATCGGCCTGCTCGCCGCCATTCCGGCCGTCATCGCCTACAACAAGCTGTCGTCCGATGCGAGCAAGATAGCCGTGCGCATGGA
>NZ_RZTB01000684.1:0-238 GCF_003997735.1 Mesorhizobium sp. M7A.F.Ca.MR.148.00.0.0
GCATTCCCGGCAAGGGCACCGAGGAATACATCAACCGGGCCAACGAAGCGGTGGCCGCGCGCGAAGCTGCAAAAGCGGGGGTCAGTCCCGAGGTGCTGCATGTCGACCCCGGTACCGGGGTGATGGTGACACGCTACATCGCCGGCGCCGAAACAATGTCGCCGGAGAAATTCCGGACACGTCCGGGCAGTCCGGCACGCGCCGGCGAAGCCTTTCGCAAGCTGCACGATTCAGGCGC
>NZ_RZTB01000685.1:0-238 GCF_003997735.1 Mesorhizobium sp. M7A.F.Ca.MR.148.00.0.0
GCCACTTGAACGCCTCACAGCCGGCGTCCTCGGCCATGGCGAAGCTGGTGCCTGCGAGTATCGCGAAAAGGCTGATGACGACTTTTTTCATGGCAAAGGCCCCACACATTCAGGATTGTTGTACACGCATCAATACAACCATAGAGATATTAATGCAACCTTGGCGAGAAAAATTCAATGGGAATTGGGAACATTCCCAATCACCGATTGTTGACGGCAGGCCATGCGAAGTGAATGG
>NZ_RZTB01000686.1:0-238 GCF_003997735.1 Mesorhizobium sp. M7A.F.Ca.MR.148.00.0.0
CGGAAACCGTCGATGAAACGGATGAAAAACGCGATGACCAGCGTCGGCTTCATCAGCGGCAGGTCGATCCACCGAACGATCTCAAACGGTGATGCGCCATCGAGCGAGGAGGCTTCGCGCACGTCGAGCGGTATGGCCCAATAGGCCATGTGAAAGAGCAGGAAGGCGAAAGGCGTCCATTGCAGCGTCTCCACGACGACAAGGGTGCGGAAGGCATTGTCGATGTCGAGGAAGGCCG
>NZ_RZTB01000687.1:0-238 GCF_003997735.1 Mesorhizobium sp. M7A.F.Ca.MR.148.00.0.0
ATTTCCGGCGCCGTCTTTCCCTGCAGCAACGCGTCATGCACCGGCTGCAGCACGTCGAGCATGGTTTTTTGTCCAACCTGCGACTTGCCCCGTGCTGCCACCGCTTCGATCGCCTTGCCGAACGCCGCCGTCAGATTGGCGCGATCAGGCGCCGCTGAAATCTCCTTGCCGAGTGCCAGGAAAAGGGTGCCGAATAGCGGGCCGGAGGCGCCGCCGACCGTCATCACCAGCTTGGTGC
>NZ_RZTB01000688.1:0-238 GCF_003997735.1 Mesorhizobium sp. M7A.F.Ca.MR.148.00.0.0
GCATTCCCGGCAAGGGCACCGAGGAATACATCAACCGGGCCAACGAAGCGGTGGCTGCACGCGAAGCGGCAAAGGCAAGGGTCAGTCCCGAGGTGCTGCATGTCGACCCCGGCACCGGGATGATGGTGACACGCTACATCGCCGGCGCCGAAACGATGTCGCCGGAGAAATTCCGGACACGTGCGGGCAGTCCGGCACGCGCCGGCGAAGCCTTTCGCAAGCTGCACGATTCAGGCGC
>NZ_RZTB01000689.1:0-238 GCF_003997735.1 Mesorhizobium sp. M7A.F.Ca.MR.148.00.0.0
CCATGATCGACAGCACGATCTCGTCGCCCTCGCCGATGTTGGGCATGCCATAGCCATAGGCGACCGTGTTGATGGCCGAAGTCGTATTCGAGGTGAAGATGATGTTGTCGGTGCTCGGCGCATTGAGGAAGCGGCGCACCGTCTCTCGCGCCTTTTCGTAGGCATCGGTCGCGGCGTTCGACAAAAAATGCAAGCCGCGATGGACGTTGGCGTATTCCTGGGAATAGGCATGCTGGAT
>NZ_RZTB01000068.1:0-32091 GCF_003997735.1 Mesorhizobium sp. M7A.F.Ca.MR.148.00.0.0
TGGGCAGAGAGATCTGTCTCGGTACAGCTTCCTCCAACGTACGCGCCTACCTTGTTCTCCTTACACAGGAGCACTGCACGTGCCGTGTCAGCCAATGAGCCGACATCAGGCGTCTTGATTTGAATGAGATGCGCGGCCTTCGCTTCGGCAAAGAGCCGAATATCCTCGAGCGTGTTGCACCTTTCGTCCACGACAATGCGAGCGGTGGAACCCCGGTTGTCCAAAATTGATACGATCTTGGCGTAGTTCTCAATTTGAGCTTGCGTCGAACCAAAATCCGCCGGGGACTCGACATTGAGGGTGAAACCCGGAACAGCGTCGGCGACCCTGCAGATAAAGTCGGCGATGAGTTGCGGCTCCAGGCTGATTTCCTGGCCGATCCAGCCATACACATCGAAATGCAGCACCGGATGATACCCCGGGCGGCCAATTTCGCGCGTCCGCGCCGCAACCCACTTCACGAACTCCATGAAGGCCTGGCCCTCGACGCCGAATTTCTGCCGTGAGTTGATCAGGCCGTGGGGAAGTATATCTACCGCTTTCAAGATCATTTTGTCGACGTTGATTTCGCGAGCATCGCCGCTTTGGCAGTAGATCGGAACCCTGCGAATTGGCAGCGGCAGGTTAAATTCACTGCAAACGACTTCCGCCATCGTGGTACTTTGAAGATGGGCCGAGGCGCGAAGGAGCGCCTGGCTAACGCCATACTCAATCGCGAGAGGTAACCGCTGGTGCTGGAGAGGCTCAAAAACCTTTGCACAGGCATCGAGATAACGAGATACGTCGACATTGAGAAGCCGGGGCACGACTATACGCGAGGTTAACTCCGAGATTTGAGCACTCTCAAACAAAGGATCTCGTCCTCCAGCACCAGAATATTGAACGCTCATCATGTCACCCCAAACCACGGCCCCGTCGGTGAGAGCAAGCCCGATGCTGAGCGAAGATGCCGGAACGCGGATGGACGTGAACCCAATCGCTGTCGCCTCGCCGCTATAGACGAAACCGTCCTGGGGCGCGCCGGCCCTGATGGCACCCTGATCGTCATAGAAAAAAGCGCCATTGCCAGGCGCAAGGAGGACGTCTTTGATCTGCATTTCACTTCGCTCGATTTTCGGACATCGTTGATGGCAGTTGGATTTGCTGCGCCGACTATGCACCACTTGATCTTGAGTTCGCCAACATAATGTCCCGGACGGTCCCATCGCGTTTTCAGATGGCCGGCGTCAGACACATGCACCCCGTATTCCGGCAAGCATTCGACGAACGTCGAATTATTGTATAGGTGGACATTGCAACGTCGTACTCACCTCATTTGGGTTAGCATTCGCGCATTAACCAGAATGCGTCTGAAATGCGCGTCAATCCAATCCCTTCATAGAAGCCGACAGAGTTGGGTGTAGAGATCAAAGCTATGGCCACAGCAGGCCCGAGTTGCCGGCGGGCTTCATACAGGAGGCCCTTGCCGATGCCGAGGCCTTGCGCCGACGCCGATACGGCAAGCTCGGAGACGTAGCAGATCCAGGAAAAGTCAGTAACGCATCGAAGTACTCCGACCAGCTTCCGCCCCGGCCGATGGAGCCGGGCCGTCAGCACCAAGTCGGCTTGGCGGAGCATCGCATGCAGCCGAAGCTCGCCATGGGTCGCCCCGAAGCCGGATTCGGCCAACACGCGGCAGAATTCGGCCGGGTCAAGGTTCGGCTCACTAACGTAAAGGATCTCAGATTGTTCGCTCATGCCAACCCCTTAACAAAAATTGATTGATCTAAGCTTACGCAATACCTTGTATTCGCAGCCGGTGCCGAGATTTTCGCCCTGACTGCGTGAAACCAGCAGTAGCTTGTGGCGGATTTTGGCACGAAGAGCTGCGCAGCAACTGCCCTATCCAGAACACAGCTTACTAGTCAGTTGAACGACTATGCTTTGTCATCTGCGTGCAAGTGCCCTGCCGAAGCGACTGCTTGCGTCTCAGTCCGCTTTAACCAGTGTCTAATCCGTGCTTCGACGGCGCCCCTTTTTAAACGGCAATCTCAGCTCGCGCGCCTACCTAGGATAGTAGGCTGCATCGCGGGGCGGCGAGGTTTATAAAAAACGGGACTGTTGGAGAGCAAAAGATGTTGCCGTTAGTTCGCCCCAGAAATGCTATATTTGAAATCAATCTTGGGGCTATTCAGGCGAACTTCCGGGCCATCACGGCCCTCGTTGGGTTAGGCGTAAGGGTCGCCGCTGTCGTCAAGAGCGACGCCTATGGACTTGGTGTTGTAGAGATTGCAAGGGCGCTTATTCATGTCGGCTGCGATCTGCTCTTCGTCGGCAATCTTGAGGAAGCGCTGCTTCTAAGATCGTCCCATGTAGACGAGGCAATCGCGGTTTTTTGCGATGATTTCGCGAAATTTGGTAGATTCTACCAATCCAATAACCTCATACCGGTTGTGAACAATTGCGCCGAATTGGAAGCCGTTATTGCAACAGGAACGAAGACATATTTTCTTAACGTGGAAACGGGATTTTCCCGCTTTGGGCTCGCCATTGCGGACGTGCGTCGCGCGTATTTTTCTGGTACGTTCGACATGTATCCCCCTTCGGTCGTACTCAGCCATCTAGCGTGCAGCGAAACCGTTGCGGACCCAACTAATGTGTTGCAACGGAACCGCTTCCGGGCGATCTACGATCTGATTAAGCCCACCTGCGGCAGTCTCGCAGCGTCCGCCGGTATCTGGCTAGGTAAATCCTATCATTTCGACATGGTACGGGTGGGCTCAGCCCTGTACGGGCTCAACGATGCTGGCATTCGACCAAATCCGCTGCAAGCGGTTGCAAGGCTCCGAGCGAAAATACTCGACGTGCGCAATGTCGCTAGGCGGGAGGCTGTTGGCTACGGTGCGACATTTCGTACGGGTCGAGCTACCCGCGTAGCGACCGTCGGGATCGGCTACACACATGGCCTTCCATGGGCCTGCGCGAACAAGATATCAGCTCGGTTCGCAGGTTATTCGGCCCCTCTAATCGGAACAATATGCATGGAGAACATGACAATTGATATAACAGATGTTCCAGAAGCGCTTTGTGGGCCAGGTAACTTTGTGGAATTACTGGGAAATGATTTTACCTTAGATGACCTTGCAGAAGCTGTGGGCCTCAGCCCACACGAAGTCTTAACCCGCCTAGGTGCTGGTTGCACAAGACGGTATCTGAATTCTTCCTTGTTACCTACGACCCCTAGGAATAAGGCGTTAGACTTTGATGGCAGCAGCGAGATGAATGATGGCAAGGCACGCCTTTGATTTCGTTATGGCGCTCCCATGGAGAACTTGGTCCATAGGGCATCCTTTGATTCGAAAGATAAGGATGCCCCATCAAAGCCCCGGATCAAACATGTAGCTAGGTCAGGACTCATTGATCCAGAAGATGAAGGCTGCAGCGAAGGCGATAGCCGACAGGAAGGTGTGAGCACATCGGTCGTATCTGGTGTGGATGCGTCGCCAGTCTTTGAGGCGTGCGAACATGTTCTCGATCCTGTGACGTTGCCGGTATCGGACAGGATCATAGCTGTGCTGAACACGATGCTTGGCATGGGGTGGGATGCATGGCCTGATACCGCGCTCGACGAGCGCCTGGCGGAAGGCCGCTGAACTGTAGGCCCGATCGGCCAGCAGGGCGTTGGCGGCGGGCAAATCCTCGATCACGGCCGCAGCAGTCTTGTGATCATTGGTCTGCCCTTCGCTCAGATGCAGCAGCCGCGGACGTCCCTTGGTGGTCAGTCCGCCTCGGCTGCGTCCGATACATCGGGATAGAGTTTTTTAAGGAGGCTGGCGGCAGTGCGGTGCGCTTTGAGATGGGTGGCATCGATCATCAGATTGTCCGTTTCGCCGCCCTGCGCGGCCAGTTCCGCTAGGATGCGGTTGAACACACCCAGCCGACTCCAGCGGATGAAGCGGTTGTAGATGGTCTTGTACGGACCGTAGTCGGAAGGGACATCTCGCCAGCGAAGGCCATTTCGGATCACGAACAGGATGCCGCTCAGCACCCGGCGGTCATCCACACGCGGAACACCATGCGACAAAGGAAAATAGGACTCGATCCGGCGCATCTGCTCCGGCGTCAACATCAGCAAATCACTCAAGGCAGCACCTCCTGCCACCCTGAATCACCAAACAGATATCAACTCAATAGATTATGGGTCCTGACCCTAGCTTTGATTCCGATTGTAACATAGAAATGCCTAATTGCCCGAGCATCGGACCTGGTCTAGAATCCAAGCCATACGAAGTGCTGCTTCTTCGGCTACACTAGGCCCATGTGAAGCGCCGCCGTGGCCACCGACCATACGCATGTGGAAAACAAGACCTGGGTCTCGACCGGCCGTAAAGGAACGTCGCTGGGCAACGTACCGAGCAGGCTGGTAGTAGAGCACCTGGCTGTCGTCGAGCGCGGCGTCGACGTAAGTTGGCGGGCGCGGGCGATCGGCACTGAGGTTGTAGTAAGGATCGTAGCTGCGCAGGTGCCGATATTCGTCGGCTATGTGGGGATCGCCGTACTCCGCTATTTCCGGCAGCGCGTACGGCATCGTGAAGTCCAGCTCGGTATCTATGATGTAGTCGGGCCGCAAGTCGGCCGTGGCAAGCACGGTACCCCCGCCAGCGCTCGCTCCCTCAATGACGATGCCGTCGCCGGTGGCGACCCCCTGCCTAACAAGCGCCTCGACAGCGACGATCAGATCTGTGTGGGTGATACGTTTTCGATCGCGGGTAGCCGCCTCGTGCCACGGACGTCCAAGCTCCCCGCCTCCCCGTACGTGCACGATGCCGAAAGCAACTCCGCGATCGAGCAGGCTCAAACGTTTGGTCATGGATGAGGGCCAAGTGAAAAACGAGGGCCATCTCGGTTTTCCATAACAGCCGTAGACATTCAATAACACCGGCCCTGGGGTGGTTCGATCGCGCCGCGCGACGAGCGAAATTGGTATATCCACCCCGTCTTCCGCCTGCGCCATGACGACCGTCGCCACGTATTGAGCCGGGTCATATCCGGGAACGCGGGCCTGGTACAGGACTGCCGATCGGTCGTCGGCGAGATCATGCTCTACAAACGTGTCGGGCGTCACGAATGAGCTAACCGAGTAGACCAACTTCGAGCTTCGGAACGGATGCCGTGCGACCGAATAGCTACCCCCTGCAGACAAGCCGACCTTAAGAGTGCAGCTCGGCTCGTCGGGAACGATCGTGGCGGCGACCCCCCCGCTTCGGTTATGCGAGACGAGGCGAGGACGAAGGCCCTCTCGTTCCAGGACAACCAGGTGCTGGTCGAGCACGTGGACCTCCTCAAGCGTCACGCCCGCTCGATGCGGGATGACCTCCTCCCAGCACGATGGTGACGGGTCACCTATCGGCGCACACACGAGCCGCCAGTAGGGTCCAGCGTCGTTTACCCGAAACAAGAACCTGTCGCCCCAGTGCTCGGCAAAGACATGGTGGCCAAGATCACGCGCCACAATCCGGCGCCACCCAACGCCCGGCTGGTCGGCAGGAAGGCACCACACCTCCACCGCCCCGGCGTTGTCCATAACGTCCAAAAGCAGCCAGGCGCCGCTATCAGAGCGCCAAATCCGCAAGTTCAGTCGCTCGTCCGCCTCCTCGAACACTACCTCAGAGTGCGAATCGTTGACGTCCAGGCGTATAAGCTCATGGCGTTGCCGCCGCCGGTCCGCCCGCTCCCGCGTGAAAAAGAGCGTGTTGCCGTCCGCGGTCCAAGTAACCATCCCAGCCCGCCTCGAGCCCGTCCAGACGTCATGGCCGGTCTCTATGTCCCGCACCCTAAGCTCGAAGTTCTCGTCCCCGATGACATCGAAGCTGAACGCCACGTAACGCCCGTCGTCACTCGGCTCGAAGACACCGAGCGAATAGAAGATCTCGGCCCCCGGGATCGCGTTCGGGTCGAGAACAAGCTCGGCCGAGCCTCCGGTCACCGGCCGGCGCCACCACGCAGGATGAGACAGGCCCCGCCCGTGTCTTTCGAAGTACTCGAAAGGCCCAACCTGGAAGGTTGGTGGGGCGCCCTCGCAGGTGTGACGCCCTTCGATCTCGGCGATAAGTTCCGCCTTGAGCCCTTCCAGGTGGGCTGTCGCTTGCTCCGCGTAGCTGTTCTCGGCTTCAAGATACGCGCGGACGTCGGGATTCTCCCAGTCCCTGAGCCAGCCATACGAGTCTATCGTGACGTCGCCATGAAGGACCCGGATCCGTGCCTCGGAACGAGGAAGCGGTGGCTGCAGGTGCTTGTCTACCATCACAAGGCCCTCAGGAAAAAAGAGCAAGGAATTGGCGCGGCAGTCCGCGAGCAGACAGTTTGTGCATCAATGTTGCTCCTAGGCGATATAGTGTAAACCGTTTAACGAGCCACGGTGCGTTATTACCAACATCCGTTAATTCCGTTCTGGCAGAATAGCGCTTCGAGTGCCCTATTATTACTTACTGTCAGACGGAACCATGGTCGGCACTTTTCAGGTTGGGTGTCGACAATTCTGCTTTCGCACCTGACGTCGGCAGCCAGCATGCGGACATATGCTGCGGCCCGACTTCGATGGCCGGCGGCTCCTCCTCCTTGCACCGGTCGAAAGCAAGCGGGCAGCGAGGATGGAAACGACAGCCCTTCGGCACGCGTGCGGCGCTTGGAACCTCTCCTTGCAACGCCGGCAGCTCGAAGCGACTTGCGTCGCTGCGAATCTGCGGCGTGGCGTTGCGCAACGCGACCGTATAGGGATGCCGGGGGTTGAATGTGATGTCATCGGCGCTGCCGATCTCGACCAATCTCCCAAGATATAAGACTGCAATCCGGTCGGCGATCAGCCAGGCGAGCGGCAGGTCGTGGGTGATGAACAGTAGCGCCATGTTGTGCTTGGCGCGCAGGTCAACCAGGACCTGAAGAATTTGTGCGCGTATCGATACATCGAGCATCGACACGGGCTCGTCGGCAACGATGAGCTCCGGCTTCACGGCAAGCGCTCCGGCAATCACGACGCGCTGGCGCTGGCCGCCGGAGAGTTCGTGTGGGAAGCGGGCGAAGAAATCACCGGGAGGATTGAGCCCGGCCGCCGAAAGCGCTTCGCTGACCCTTTCTGTGAGTTGAGCATGGTTCTTGACCAGCCGCAGGGAGCGCAACGGCTCTGCCACACTGTCGAACACGGTGTGTCGCGGGTTGAGCGCCTGATAAGCATCCTGAAAGATCATTTGCACGCGTCGCCGGTAGGGACGCAGAGCCGAGAAGCCCTTTGCAGACGTCATATCGCGGCCCTCAAACAGCAACCTGCCTCCTGTGGGCTGGGCTAGCTTGGTGATGACGCGGCCCACTGTCGTCTTGCCGCTTCCGGATTCTCCAACCAGGGCGACGATTTCACCTCGTCCAATGTTGAGGTCGACTCCATCCGCCGCACGCACCGCCCCGGCAGATCGCCCCAGGACCCGGTCGAACAGTCCGCCCTGGATAGGAAAATGGACCTTCAGGCTCTCGAGACTCAGGATGTCGGAGGTGTCAGGCATGAACTGCAACCCTGCCTTCTTGCGAGGAACGGTGAAGGTGACAGGCGACGCGTCCCCACCCGAACTTTTCGAGGCTGGGAACTTCGGTCGTGCAGACCCCCGTTGCTGACGGGCAACGTGGATGGAAGGCGCAGCCTGACGGTCGATTCATTAAGTTGGGAGGATCACCGGGGATAGGGCGAATTATCCGTATGCCGCTCGCCGGGTTGGGGATCGATTCGATCAGCAGGCGAGTGTAGGGATGTTTGGGCTTAGCGAAGATCTCCGCGACGGTTCCATCCTCGACTATCCGGCCGGCGTACATGATCATCACGCGATCACACGACTCAGCGACGACAGACAGGTCGTGGGTGATTAAAATGAGCGCTAGGTTAAGCTGCGATCGCAACTTCCCCAACAGCTTGAGGATCTGAGCCTGTGTGATGACGTCGAGCGCCGTGGTCGGCTCGTCACCGATGATGATCGAGGGGCGACATGCGAGCGCCATGGCAATCATCACTCTTTGACGCATACCGCCCGACAACTCGTGGGGATAGGCAGTGCCGCGATCCGTCGGAATGCCGACGAGTTCTAGAACCTCCCGTGCCCGCGCGGTCGCCTCGGCACGCGACATGCCGAGCTTCAGGATGCATGGCTCGGCGATTTGCTTGATAATGCGGTGAACGGGATTGAGCGCATTCATCGCGCCCTGGAAAACGACGGACGTCTCGGTCCAGCGATGTGGCCGCATCGCCGCATCATTGTCGATCGACAGCAGGTTACCACGATAGCGCACTTGGCCGCCGCTGACCCGTGCATTGGGCGATAGTAGACCAGCGATCGCCATGGCGGTGGTAGTCTTGCCACTGCCCGATTCACCGACGAGGCCAACGGCCTCTCCAGCCTGGAGCGCGAAGCTCACGCGGTCGATCGCTCGCAATGAAACGCCCTTGAGCCGATACTCAACAGAAAGCCCGTCGACTTCCAAAAGCGATGCCTTGTCTTGGGAGAGGTTTGTCATGGGATCACCCTCTGCCGTGGATTGAACGTGTCGTCGAGGGCATTGCCGACCAGGACGAAGCTAAGGGAAACCGCGAGGGCGCACAGCCCGGGGGCGCCGAGGTACCACCAAGCTCCGGTACTGGCCGCACCGGCGCGCTGAGCGAGCGAAAGCAAAGTGCCCCATGAAGGCTGCAATGGGTCGCCAAGCCCGAGGAACGAGAGCGACGTCTCGACATAGATTGCGCCAGCGACGACCAGCGCACCATTCGCTGCGATTTGCGGAACGAGATTGGGGAGGATATGCCGCACCATGATGCTCAAATTGCTGCTGCCCACAACTCGTGCGCGATCAATGAATGTTCGCTCCTTAAGCGATAGTGTCTGACTGCGAACGATACGGGCGACAAACGCCCAGCTTGTTATGCCGATGACGACAAGGATCACGAAGAGGGAAGGACGGAAGCCGAGGATTTCTCTGCCCCGCCCCATTACTTCGAGCACCACGGGTGTGATGACCAGCGCAAGGACGAAGGACGGCATGACGAAAAAGAAATCCGTCAGCCGCATCAGCCAGACGTCAACTCTGCCACCGTAGTAGCCAGCAATGATACCAACCGTAGTGCCGACGACGAGGCTGATGACGGTCGCCAGCAGCGCGATCGTGAGCGATATCCGGGCACCATGGACGACCAGATTGAGCACGTCACGCCCCACCTCATCGGTCCCCAGCAGATGCTGGCTTGATGGTGGAACGAGGAAATCACCAGTTGCGGTGGCTACGGTCTCAAGTGGACCTACGAGGATATTGGGCACAGCAGAGAGGACAAGGAAAAACACCAGACACAACAGGCCGAGCTGAGCCCCGGCGTGACCAAGAAGATTGGATAGAAAGCTCTTGATCGCTCTCGCCCGGCTACGCGAGGAATATCGCACGATACTTTCACTCATTGCCGGATTCGCGGATCAAGAATGCCGTAGGCAAGATCGGCTAGGAGGTTCGCGACAACGATCGATACACCAAGCAACAGGAATATCCCTTGAAGAACTGGGTAGTCCCGCGCGTTGAGCGCTTCGACCGTGAGACCACCAATTCCCGGCCAGGCGAAGACGGCTTCGACGGTGATCGCACCAGCGACCACGTAGCCAAGATTGAGAGTGATCAAGGTCACGAGCGGCAGCATTGCGTTACGAAATGCATGGCGCATCAGCATCTGACCGTTGGTAAGTCCCTTGGCGCGTGCGGTCACCATGTAGTCCTCAGTAACGACGTCACTCATCGCTGCACGCGCGACCACAACGTATTGCCCGATCAGCCCAAGGGCTACCGCGGCGACCGGAAGTGCGAGATGTCGCAAGTAGTCTAGGATCTTATCAGTTGAACCTATGCTAGCGCCGGGTGAATAGATGCCATAACCCGGAAACCACCCCAATGCCGTGCTAAAAATGACTACTAGTACCATAGCAAGCCAGAAAGACGGCGTAGAATAGAGCGCTAGAGATGCTCCCATGGCGATACGGTCGACAGCTCCTCCTCTGCGCCAACCCGCATAGAGCCCAAGCATGACACCGCATAGCATGGCGATTAATTGGGCCAAGCCAACCAGGGCGATGGTGGCCGGCAAGCGCTCCCAAATAAGGTCAGAGACAAGTCTACCCCTGAACTTGAAGCTGTAGCCGAGATCGCCATGTAGAGTTGCCGACAGGTAGTCAAGTATCTGGTCCGGGAAAAGCGGCCGGTCGAGTCCCCAGTTCTGGCGCTGCGCCTCGATCCGTTCAGCGGACACGCTCATCCGAGCACCGCCAAGCAGAAGCGCTGCAGGGTCACCGGGAATGACCCTGAACAGGACGAAGTTCAGTGTGGCCACCATCGAAAGAGTTATGGCCGCCCTGATCAGGACATTCCCAATGCGGCTTGTTCGCCCTTCCTGTGCGTTGCCAGCCACGTTAGATCGGCCTCAACCGATCGAACGGGAAATAGCTCCAATCCGATATCGCGTCCTCCGGTCCCCAGCCCTGGAAGCAGTCCTTACGATAGGCACCGAGCGTTAAGGGGTGACTCAGAATGATATACGGCGCCTCAGCATAGATGAGGCGCGCTGCCTGATCGACCAGCTCCTGGCTCCTCTTCAGGTCGACGGTACGGTCGACCTCAGTCAGGAGCGCGTCGAACTTCTCATTTGTCCAGTACGATCTGTTAGTGAGGCCGATGGACTTGCTACTGCCCAAGACGAGCAGGTCGTGAGGCGAGGAAGACAGCCAGTTGCTGGCGATTAGCAGATCCCAGCTTCCGCCGCCGTCCGTCGGCGCTGTCGTGCGGGCTGTGAGCGCACCGGAATCGAGCTGGGTCACCGACACGGGAATGCCAATTTGTCCCAGCCAGCCCGCAACAAGCTGCACGGCTGCAATCGGAATCTCGCTCACACCCGAAGCCTTTCCTGTGATTAGCTCAAGCTGTAAGCTCTTTCCCTCCTTGTCCTCCCGGACACCATCGCCGTTCGTGTCCCGATATCCGGCCGCGTCTAGCCGACGACCCGCCTCGGCTAGATCGAAGCGGCGCCTGATGTCGCTTAGGTCTGAGTAATAGTCGGCGGCTACCGGCATCACAATTCCGACACCAGGGTCTGCGTGCCCGCGGTAGGCGCGATCCACGATCGCTTTCTGATCGATCGCATAGCCGATCGCGTCGCGAAACGCTGGATCCTGCAGGGCCTTGGTGCTGCCCGCCCCCTTCCCGGAGGCCGTATTAAATGCCAGATAGTCCCGCTGCTCCACGCGAGATTCATAGACCCCGATATCGCTCTCCTTCGAGAAGGCAGCCCACTGTGCGGTTGTCACGCCCCCACAATCGAAGCTCCCACTCTTCAGACCCTGGGCAATTGGATCCTGCGTGGTGAAGAAGTGGATAATCATCCCGGCCGTCTTCGGCTGCTCAGTGCGAAAATACGCGTTTGGCGTAAGGCGCACAAATTGGCCTTGCTGAAACTCCGCAACGATCATAGGCCCAGTTCCCACCAGCGGCGGGTCGTTGCGAAAAGTGCTGCGCGCATCCGCGTAGCCGATGTCCTTCCAAACGTGCTCAGGGACCATTAGAACGAAGTTGTCAATTGGCCAGCGCGTAGGAGCCTTGGTCACGATCCGCAGAGTTTCGTCATCAATGGCCGTAACGGATGCGACTTGTTCCATGCCGTCTGTGCTGTTTTGGCCAATATTCAGCTCGTCTGGCTTGCCCACGGAGCCAAGCAGATAATTATAGGTGAACGCGGCGTCTCTGGCGGTGGCGGGTTGGCCGTCCGACCACTTCATGCCGGGCCATACCTTGATTGTCCAAGTGAGCCCGTCATCAGCAACGGCCCACGCCTTCGCAAACCCCCTCCGGTCAGGGTGTCGCTGGGCGTCAACGCCGACCAGCGAATCGTAGGACAAGACAAGCGGCCAGAACGAACTCCAGGTGGCGAATGGATTCATGGAATCGGGAGCACCCATCGAGCCGACACGCACAATATGGTCGCTACAAGACGAAGCGAACGCCCTTGAGTTAATGACCCACGGGGCAACCGATCCCACCAGCATTGCTTTGACGACCGCACGGCGATTCATAGACCAATCATTCATTCTGGTCCTCCTTTAAGCCTCGCCACGCCGCATTCCCGCACCTCGTCGCGCCCATTTGGAACTGATGGCCAGCGCGTGCACAAGGTAATTGGTGTGGCGGTTCCCCTTTATAGTCTTAAGTTAGATTTCTTCGACAGCTGCTGAATTGGCAAATAGAGACTCGATATAATCGCCATCTAATAAGTAGATGGCTAACGACTCTCCCCGCCCAGATGGACGCTTTCTGTCGACGGTGCAGCTCTGAAAATCGCACCTGTTGATTCCCCGGTAATCGACCAGCGCTGCCGCCAAAGACATTCTGCTTCCAGCCCCGCAGGTCCGCACGAAGTGATCCGTGCGGATGCAGGAGGTGCTCGAGGCCGAGATGGACGAGGGCGGCCTCAACGAGGAAATCCGCCGGCGCACCTGTGTCGTGCTCATCTTTCCAAAACATAGAGATGCCGCCCCCGTCAGGACATTGGCTGTCGAAACCAACGAAAACGGATGGCGCCAACCGCTAGATCAACATGGACGATCTGCGTGAGCACAAGAAACATGCTCTGCGCCAAGCCGCGCGACCAGCACCATGGCTGTCCCATTTTACTGATGGGGTGGATGCCAGCCTTCTCCGACGGCATCGCAATGTGCCAACTTGGTGGTGTTAGCGCCACGCAAAGGAGAGGCAGGCATCGATGGAAAAGTTACTATCATTGGGGTCGATCTGGGAAAGAACGGCATTCAGCTGCAGGGGGCGGCAGCTGATGGATCGGTTGTATTCCGCAAGAAGCTGTCGCGCCTGCAGTTTTGCAAGTTCATGGCGAGTCAACCGGCATGTGTCGTGGCAATGGAAGCGTGCGGCAGCTCCCACTACAGACCTGTCAGATGGCTCGGCTTGGCCATGAGCCAAGACTGATTGTCCCGGCCTATGTCCCAAACCGTCCGTCAAGCGGCAGAAGAACGACGTCGCCGAAGCGGAGGCGATCGTCGAAGCAGCGCAACGACCGACAACGCGCTTTGTCGAACCGAAGACCAAGGAGTAGCAGTCCCGGGCTATCGTGTTTCGCACCAGAGAGCAGTTCGTGAATCAGAGAACCGAATGGGTGAATGCGTTGCGCGCGCACCTCTAGGAGTTCGGTTATGTTGTTCCGCAAGGCATCGGCCACCTGCCACGTCTGGCAGAGATCGTCGAGGACGAGAGTGCAGACCTGCCGGATCTGGTCCGCGACATCTGCAGCGCTCTTGACCAAATCAAACAGTTGAGCAGCCGTTTCGCGGCATTGAAGAAGACGATCGACATGCTGTCCAAGCAAGCTGCAACATCTCGGCGCTTGCAAACCATGCCCGGTGTCGGCCCTATTGCTGCCCTTGGCATTTTCGCCACCGATGGAACCCTTCAAGTGCGGTCGCGATTTCGCCGCCTGGCTCGGGCTGGGTCCCTCGGCAGAAGTCAAGCGGCGGCATAGGCACAAGTGTCCCGCGCGGGCGCGCCGCGAGACACATAGCGCTTGCCCCTTTATTCGCACCGTCTCTTGGTGGCACGCGGATTGCATAGGACTCCGTGAAGGCGAGCGCGGATAAAGCGGGCTGTTCCCTCGAGAAAACAAATCCGAGCGAATGAAGTGCAGAACCGAACCATCAAGGAGTACGTCATGCGAGTAGCCGTCGTCCGGAATCGTGATTTTACAGGCGTGATCAACCGATTCGGTCAGCCTTATCCACAGCCCCCGCAGCCTTGGCCGCCCGGCGAGACAGTCGAAAGGGCGGTGGCGGCACTGCAAGATGGCGGCCATGAAACGCTTTTGTGTGAAGGCGACAAAGGACTGCTCAATACGCTCGAGCGCTTCATGCCACCCGATCCGCAAGCCCGCCCTTCAGGATTTGTTTTCAACCTGGCGGAGGGGATTCAAGGAGATTACCGTTTCACGCACGTTCCGGGCATGCTTGAGATGGCCGGCGTTCCATACACCGGATCGAGCCCACTCGGGCATGGACTGACGGACGACAAAGTTATCAGCAAGACGCTCATGCGCAGTTGCGGCGTGCCGACGCCGAACTTTCGCATCATGCGCTGCGGCACCGACAGCACCGGCGATTTGCGATTCCCACTTGTGGTGAAGCCGCGCCGTGAAGACAACAGCTTCGGTTTGCAACTCGTGCATGAGCCCTCTCAGCTGGCGCAAGCCGTCGAAATGATCATTGGGCAATATGGGCAGGATGCGCTAGTGGAAGAATACATCGATGGGCGGGAAATCCATGTCGCGCTGCTGGGAAACGGAAAACCCGAGGTGTTGCCCTTCGCAGAGATCGACTTCGGCGAACGCGAAATTGGCCTTTTGACTTGGGAAGCGAAGTACCTGCCTGCCGAGCAGGCGTCGACGATTTGCCCGGCGCGAGTCGGGAGCAGTCTTGCGACTTTGCTGCGGGATATTTCGATTGCAACCTTCCGTGCCTGCGAGTGCCGGGACTATGCACGCCTCGACGTCCGGATCGACCGCTCCGGCCAACCCTTTGTGCTGGAGATCAACACGATGCCTGGGCTCAGTATGCAATCCGAATATGTCCTAGCCGCAATCGCCGCTGGGCACAGCTATTCGAGCTTGATCAATCGCATCCTTGATGTGGCCCACAAGCGGTATTTCGGGATCGGCATCCCGTAGCCGGTCACGCGTCGAGTCGGCGCCCACTCGGTGCCCCATCAGCGTGGCAGCCGAGACGTCGCCAACCGATTTCGGTGCTGCGCCGAGTGCGAGGCGGCGGTGATGACGGCGGTCGACATGAGATGTTGGTCGCAATGCTCGACTGCAGAAACTGACCGCGATCTGGAGTGCGCTCTAGGGTTACACCGATCGGGCTGCGGTTTTGCTCGTCTGCCGGATGTGTTAATCCTCGATCGTTGCGGGCCGGGAGCCGCTGGACGCGGCCTGGCGGCGGCTTTCTGCGCTCGATTGCGGCGCAACGGCGACCGTCGGGGGGCATCGATCGCGCGGGCGATGGCGTAGCCGACGATCATGCGCGACCAGACGTCGAGAATGACGGCGACGTAGACGAAGCGGGCCGGTAGCGCGGCATAGGTGATATCGCCGACCTAGAGTTGGTTGGCAGGTCGGGACAATGTCCTTTTGCCAGATTGGAGTAGATCGGACTGCTATGAATGCTGTCGGTCGCGGCGACGAACCGGCGTCTGACCTTCGGTTGCAGGCCGTGATCGCCCTAGAAATTCCAGCTCCTGAGCCTGCTTGCCGATCAGCTGCGGCGATTCGCGCCTCATTTCCGTGATCAGAGCGGCCGAAGCCGTATGTTCATCGAACCACTCCACCTGCCTCTGCCAATCCAGACAAGGATCAGGGTGCGGGTGATGTCATGCCGTTCCCCCAAATGTGCAGCGTCTCGCCCGACAGATTTTCCTGCACGGCCAACGCTTAAAGGTGACGCTATAACTACGATGTCTTGCCATCGCTCATGGTCGACGTCGACTGACAGGCGTCGCTTGAGGGAGCTGGCGACCCGGCCGCTGGTGCCCATCGCGACGCCGTGAAGACTTTCACTCGCCTATCCAGATAAGCGCCTTCATCCCGGTCCTTCACTATTTCTGCGAGGGTCCGCTGATTGGTTTCGAATGATTCGGTCCACGCCGCGCTGGTGAATAACATTCGGCTCAGCATCACCGTGTCGAAAACAGGCAGCCCAGTCAACCGGCGTATGATCGGGGACACCAGAGGGAATGCGGTACATTCACACAGAAAAGCCGCGATGTGCGGATATCTCCTTCTCAGTCGCGTGACGCACGCCGTGACATCGTCCTCGATTTCAGACACTAGCGTGCGCCGCGGCGGGCGCTGCATTTCGTTATCCAGGAGCTTTCCACCTTCGATACCGCCGACCACTATCCGCGCACGCTCGGCCGGGTCGTCGATCCCGAATAGGCCTTCGCTGCAATGCGTGGAATCGGCAGTCAGTACCGCGAGCTTGGCGCCGGGTGGAAGCTGACGTAGCAGGGTCGGTATAAGCAGGAGACTTGACAGCGCCACGGGTACGTTCACCGACGCGGCCACCGCTGCCTGATGTCGGATGGCGAACCCACAGTTGGCGATCACGGCAACGGCGCCCCGTTCGACCAAGCGTTGCGCTGACGTGACGTAGGCCGGTTCAAGCGACGGATCGCCTCGGATGACGCGATCCGCCCAAGCACCCTCCACTGTCTCGATGATGATCGGAAAGTCGTAAGTATCTGGATTGAGCAGGGAACCGGGATACGTTTGCGGAGGTTTCTCGCCCGGCGCGAGCCCGCGCTCAAGCTCGAGAAAGCCTAAGGAGGCAGGAGGTCTATGTGATGTCACGCGGGGAACCTCGAGCAGTATTCTATATCATCATCATCGGAGGCAGCGCCGCCCTTGCGGGTGGTCACGTGCCCATGTGATCGCACTTGTGCCGGCCGGTCAAATATCGAATGCAGGCGGCACCATCGTGAGGCCAGATGGCTTTCCCGGCGACGTCGCGGCTGTCTCCCCGCAGCAAACCAGCCGCATATCTGCATAGCGACCGTTTCCCGGCATCTGCGGAGCGTCATGCGCGTTGGCGGCATCCGGCCGAAATAACGTCTGTATGTCCGGACGTGAGCTCTTACGGAATCGATTCTGTAATTCTGTGATTCAATCCGGACATGCAGATCGGCTACGCGCACGTTTCGACGGCCAGAACTTGGACCTGCAATGCTCTGATGCTCTGATGCGCGCCGGCTGCGAGTAGATCTTCGAGGAGACGCAATCCGGCCGGACCGGCAACAAGCGTCCCGCGCTCGAGGTCGACAGCTTGGGATCATCCAGACCGCTCATGACCTGCAGCAACGCGGTCCCTACCCGGCTTAGTGCAGGAGATAACTCTCTGCCCGGGATCCTGGAGGGACAGGCATAGATACTTCAACTCGGTGTAGTCCTCGAGGCCGTACTCGAACCTTCGCGGCCGATGCCGGACTGCTTGATGCCACCGAACGGCGCAACCTCGGTGGAGATGAGCCCCGTGTTGATGACGACCATGCCCTATTCCAGCGCCTCGGAGACACGGAAGATCCGGGATGCATCGCGGGTGTAGATGTAGGACGCGAGACCGAACTCGGTAGCGTTTGCGCGCTTGATGACCTCTTCTTCCGTATCAAATCGGAAGAGAGGCGCGACCGGCCCAAATGTCTCTTCGCGCGCGACCTTCATCTCCTGCGTTACATCGGTCAGGATCGTCGGCGTGAAGAACAGCCCACCTCTTTCGTGCGGTTCGCCGCCGGCGACGACTTGAGCACCCATTGCACATGCGTCGGCAATGTGCTCCTTCACTTGGCGGCGGCCTTCTCCTCGATGAGCGGTCCGATCGCCACGCCTTTCTCGAAGCCGTCGCCGACCTTGAGGCTCCTGACGCGCTTCGTCAACGCCGCCGCGGCGGCATCATTGATCCCGGACTGCACGTAGAGGCGGTTGGCGCACACACAGGTCTGCCCGGCATTGCGGAGTTTCGACAGGATCGCGCCTTCGACGGCAGCATCCAGGTCCGCGTCGTTGAAGACGATGAAAGGGGCGTTGCCGCCGAGTTCGAGGCCAAGGTTCTTGATCCGGCCGGAAGCCTGCCGCATCAGCGTGCGGCCAACCTGCATAGAGCCTGTGAACGTGATCTTGCGAACCTTGGTGTTCTCGCAGAACGCCTTGCCCACCATGACCGCGTCCTTCGAAGTGATCACCGAGAACAGTCCGCCCGGCAGTCCCGCGCGCTCGGCGAGCAGCGCCAGTGCCAGCGCCGAGAGCGGTGTCTGGGCGGCGGGCTTGGAGACGATGGCGCAGCCGCAGCAAGCGCTGGCGCCACCTTCCTCGCTAGCATCTCATCCGGGGAGTTCCACGGGGTGATCGCACCGACCACGCCGACCGGCTGGCGTATTACCATAATGCGCTTGTCGTCCTGATGTCCGGGAATGACGTCGCCGTAGGACGCTTGCTTCCTCGGCGAACCACTCGACGTAGGACGCGCCGTACAGGATCTCGCTGCGCGCTTCGGCGAACGGTTTGCCCATCTCGGCGGTGAGGACGGCCGCGAGATCGTTGGCATTCGCGACCATGAGGTCATGGAGGGCGCGCAGGACCCCAGCTCTCTCCTTGCCTGTGCGTCGGGTCCATTCCCGTTACGCGCGGTGCGCGGGGTCGATGGCCTGCTCCACCGTATCCCTTCCGACATCGGGGACCGACGAAACGACCGCGCCGGTCGAGGGGATTGGTCATGTCAAAGCGACGTCCGCCCGAAATCCATTCGCCGGCGACATAGGCGCGTTCGATCAGAAGAGAAGGAACGGCCAGTCCCTCCGGCATCATGGTAAGTACACCCATACCCAGAGCTCCACTTTCAAGTCTTGTAAGTATTCAGCCGCCAGGCGGATCAGATCATGAATGAGCCGCCGTTAACGTCGAGCGTGACACCCGTGAGGAAGGCAGCGTCTTCAGATGCCAGGTAGGCGACCGCAGCGGCGATGTCGTCACCGGTGCCCAGTCGGCCGACAGGAATGCTGGCGACGTAGGCCTGGTTAAGTTCGGCACCAGCCGCGGCAGCCATCGGAGTTTCGATGCGACCCGGCGCAATGGAATTCACCGTGATGTTCGCTGAGCCGACTTCAACCGCAAGGGTGCGGGCAAGGGCCATCATGCCGGCCTTTGACGCGGCATAGTGTGCTCCTGCAATCTCGGTTTTCGTTCGGCCGGCCACCGATGCGATGTTGATGATCCGGCCCCATTTCGCCGCCCGCATGTGGGGAAGACAAGCCCGGCAGCAGAGGAAGGCGCCTGTCAGATTTACTTCGAGAACCTGACGCCACTCCACGGCGAGCATCTCCTCAACCGTTGCCTTCCGTCCGCCGTGTTTCGGAGAGATTCCCGCGTTGTTGACCAGGATGTCGACCCGCCCGAATCGAGCCGATGTAGCCTGGACCATTCGCGTGACATCAGCGTCTGTGGACACATCAACGCGCACCGCCAAGGCCCGCCCAGTACAGTCCGAAGACAGGGTCGAAATGCTGGCGTTCAGGTCACTCTCGGAGAGGTCCGCCAGCACAACATTGGCGCCGGCGTTGAGAAACCGGGTGGCGATCGAAAGTCCGATGCCCCGCGCGGCGCCTGTCACCAGAGCCACCTTGCCGGCGAATGCGGTCGCGTGCGAAACCTGGTCCACGACCTACTTCTCCTACACTGTGGCGACGGGTGTCAGCGGCAAGCCGAACGAGCCGGGCAGGCGCAGAGGCGGAGCGGTAAGGAAAAACCGGCTAAGGTTATGATCTCTTAGCCACGCAGCCAAGTCCGATAGATACCAGAGCTCGTCAAGGCCAAGCTTGAATAGACAATGCTGGTGCAGCGGCAGGCCGGCGCAGTGGTCGCAGCCGTCCGGTACGCGATTCGGATACGCCTCCACCGCGAAGTTGTCGGCAACCAGCGCGGCGATACCGCAGTCGTCGATCCACCGGAGCAGCCTGTCGTCCCGCCCCTCTAGTACGGCGCAGGCATTGTGCAGAACACGCGGATCCGGGCTGCCGTCCATGTCGACAACAAGTTTGGCGAATCCGGTGTGAACGCACAGTATGTCGCCCGCCTCGACTTTAACGGACTGAGTCTGCATAGCACGCACTAGGGCATCGTAGCCGACCAGGGTTCGGTCCCGTCCATAGATCCTGCCTAGGTCAAGCAGCACGCCCCAACCTTGGACGCAGGTCTCGGCGAACTTGTCGATGCCTAATCGGCGCGCGCGAGCTCCGCCTTCGGCATCGGGTCCAAGAACATCCGTGCCGCCCCTGAAGCCATTATAATAGACGATCTCAGCGGTGCCGTCATCGTCGGTGTTGAAATGCTGCCCGATGTGGCTAAGGGCGTCCCACTGCGTCGAATATTGTGTGAATAGTGTCACGCTGTCATCGCAGGACGCGTCAATGTAATGAGTGTTCTCCAGATATAGGGGATAGTTCACCGCCGGCAGTCCCTGCTTGCGTATCGCCACATGACGACGCGGCGGCTTGCGGTTCGGATTGAGCGCAGTCCCGCCGGGGAGATCCAGTGGCAAGCTGAGGCAGAAAGCCCGGCCGGTCCTGATCTCGGCGGCCGCTTTCAGTCGGATGTCATCCGTGATCAGGTTGAGGCGCCCGACTTCGTCGTCGGCGCCGAACAGGCCCCGGTTTGCGCCTTCCGGCTTATTGTTCCATCGGTTGCCCACGTAACGCCATTCCGCTCAGTGATCCAGGGTCCCGGCAAACAGCGAAATCGGAGGATGCGCATCGGGATCCGTCATCACCTCGATGAGTGTCGGCCGCTCGGCGACGAGGGCTCGCTTGAGGACCTCCGGCAGAGCCGCAGCGTCCTCGACTCTTATCCCTTCGCAGCCACAGGCGCGCGCAATCGCCGCGTGATCAACCGCTGCAAAATGGCAGGCTGTGGTATAGGCCCCAAACTTCACGGTTTCTGCGTCCTTCTGGAAGCCGAGGATGCCGTTGTTCAGGACGACGACCGTCACCGGAATTCCCATGCGGACCATCGTCTCCAATTCGGCCCAGGAATGGGCAAAGCCGCCGTCCCCGACAAGCGCCACAACAGGTGCCGAAGGCCGCGCGACTTTTGCTCCAATGGCGAGCGGAAGGCCCCATCCGAGCCCGGCGAGCCCACGGGGTGTGAGGAAGCGCGTCCCTTCCCGTGGCGCTCGCAGATGACCGACGACCCACATCGATGAGTAGCTTGCATCAGCAGTGATGATCATCTCTGGCTGGAGCAGATTCTGCAGTTCCGCCATCACGCGTTCTGGCCTGATCCCTGCGGTTGCCTGCTTTAGAAGGGGTGCCCTGACCGTCTCGAACTGGCGCCAGGCATCGGCAATCCGCTCGGCCAGACCGGGGCGCGCCTGTGACCTTGCCTTGAGATCTTGGGTCTTGAGGGCCTGCGTGAGTGCTTTGAGGGTTTCTGCTGCATCCCCGACGAGGCGGACTGCCTCGTAGTTGCGCCCGATCTCCTGCGGGTCAAGGTCGATCTGGATGATCCTTGTACCCGGACGAATGAGGCGCCAGCTGTCGGTGCCGTTCTGGTTGTTTCGTGTTCCAACTTGCAGGATCAGGTCGGCATCCTCGACCAAGCTCCGCGTGAAGCGGCCAAGCGATGTTGGCCCTACGAGGGATCCGAGCACGCCGAATGAAAGGGGGTGGAATTCATTGACGGCACCCTTCCCCATGTTCGTCGTGAATACAGGGAGCGAGGCAAATTCCTGAAGGTTCGCCAGAGCCGATGGCGCGCCGGTGGAAAGGGCGCCCCCACCCGCCATGACCACCGGGCAATGGGCTTTCGCGATTAGGAAAGCCGCTTCGGCAATGCTGGCATCCGACGGCCGGGTCCGGTCGAGGGGCCAGGCGCTGAGGCATGCCTCGCGCTTGTGGGCGCTGGGCTGGGCTGTCTCGCGGAGCAGGTCAGCCGGCAGTAAAAGGACGGCAGGCCCCGGCCGGCCACTCGCCGCAGCCACGAACGCGGCGTCCACGTAGTCGTCAACCCGATCCGCGGTGCCAATACGGCGCGTCCACTTGGCGCAGGATGCGAAAAGCGCCAGGTGATCGAGTTCCTGAAAGGCATTCTTATCCACCTGCAGTCGCTCTACCTCCTGAATGAGAGCCACCACGGGGATGCTGGCCTTCAGGGCCTCGGCCAGCGGTGCAACGAGCAGTGCCGCTGCTGGACCGTTCTGGGCGGTGACCACCGCGACCTGTCCCGAGGCCCTCGCGAAACCATCGGCCATCGCACCACCCATATTCTCCTGGCGGTAGGCGATTTGACGGATTCCGATTTCCTCCGCAGCGAGGATCACGGCGGAAGGAAGGCTCTGACCGAATATGAACTTCACGCCGTGGCGCGACAACGCACGAGCGATTGTTACGGCAACGGTAGGTTCGATTTCTGTCATCGTGTTTCTTCCTATAGAGTTCTGAATGGTCAGGCGCAGAGTGACCGCGGCCCCAAGGCGCGTAACATGCCGTGCGGTTGACACGCTGGCACTGCCCGGGAGCCCTAACGAGTAGTGCGGATTCAGACCGCGGCGAGCATGCGGGCTGAGGCAGCTTGCATTCTGGATCTTGACCGCCACCAGATGAAGTACATGGCGACGAGCCAGAGCACGGGCAGAAGCATCAGCAGCGACGCCACCGCGGCGACGGTGGGGTCGATTTCATGCCGGATGTTTTCCCACATCTTTAAGGGAAGCGTGCGTATGGATAGACCGCTGACGAGCAAGGATATGACCACTTCGTCGAACGAATGGAGGAACGCAAAAACCGCCCCGCCGAGGATGCCTGGCCGGATCAAAGGCAGAGTCACCCTCATGAATGTCCGGAACGGCCCGGCCCGCATGCTCTTAGCGGCTTGCTCAAGACTAATGTCAAAGTTGGCCAGCGTTGCCGCGACGACAACTACGACATAGCTCATAGCGCCAATGCTGTGCGCCAAGACGATGCCTGTCTTCGATCCGACTAGGCCGAAGGATACCAGACCAAGGTAGGCTGCGATGCCGACCACGATCACCGGAAAGGTGATCGGTGCTAGGAGGACCAACGTGAGCACGTTGCGCAGCATTGGCGCGCTGCGACTGAGTCCATAGGCGGCCAGCGTGCCGAGTATGGTCGAGATTATGGTTACCGAGATTGCAATTTCGAAACTGCTCAGCGCGGCCCCGTTCCACGACGGATCGGCAAAAAACGAACGATACCATTGCACGGAAAAGCCGGATGGAGGGAATTCCAACTGCGTTCCGGCGCTAAAAGACACGATGATCACCACCACGCCCGGGAAGAGGAGAAAGAGTAGGGTGAATATGACTACCGTGATCCCTATGAACCTCCACACATGGGTGGCGTCGCCAGCGCGGTAAAGATGCATGTTCCAGCGACGCGCCCGCCGAAGCGTGCCGAGCTCAGTGAGATGTCGCACCAAGGCCCCCGCTGCGGGAAAACGGTTTCGCCGATCCGACGCAGCATTGCCTTTGGGGCCGGCCGGATTGAGTCTGAGGACGGCGAGCACCGTCATCGCGATCGCGAGGAGAATAAATGACGCTGCCCCTATCCGGCCGAGATTGAATGAGCTTTGCACCTCAGCCGCGATGAAAGTCGAGAGCATGGCATCGCGCAGGCCACCAAGGGCTGCGGGCGTGATGTAGAATCCGAGGCTCAGGATGAAGACGAGCAACGCACCACTGCGTAAGCCGGGCAGACTGAGCGGTAAGAACACGCGCCAGAAGGCCGAGAACGGACGCGCGCCCATGCTGCGCGCGGCTGCCACTTGCGACTTATCGATGCCGAGCATCACGCTCACTAGCGGCAGGATCATGATCGGCAACATGATGTGGACCATGCCGATATACATGGCCATACGGTTGTAAATCAGAGGCAGAGGACTGGTGATGACGCGCAGATCGAGCAGCAGGTTATTGATAAGGCCGCGGTCACCTAGGATCATGACCCAGGCGTAGGTTCGGGCCAGCGAACTCGTGAGATACGGGATCAGGACGAGGATGACCAAGACAGACCGGACCTGCTTCGAAGCAGCCGTGATCAGGTAGGCCGTCGGGTAGCCGATGATAGCGCAGATGACCGTGGCTACGATGCTTACCTCGATGGTCTGGATGAGGACGCGAACGTTCGCAGGATGCACGAAGAACGTCACGTAATTGACGAGGGAGAGCGCGGGGGCGTTGATGCTGTTTAAGAAGAGCTGGACGATCGGTATGGCAAAGACGAGTAGCAGGAGGCAGAGCGCCGGAAAGGTCAGCACAACAGAGGCCCGCGTAAGCTTTTGTAAAGTCAACATCTGCGAGTCCCCTGAGATCACGTCGTGACGAAGCGGATGTCCGATCTCAACCAGTCGAGCTGAATGGTGTCCCCGATCTGGAAGATCTGACGCCCCGCGGCGACGTGTTCGCGTATGACCACGTCGTTATCGCCGACAGCCACATGGTATCTTCGCAGCGGGCCGGCATAGATCATATCGGTCACGGTGCCGGCGACATGCTGGCGCTGATCGGCGTCGGCACTCTTCGTGGCGCCAGGGGCGGAGATCCGTATACGTTCCGGCCGGATCATCGCGACGGTGCCGTCCGGTTGCGGCGTATCCGACTCAACAGCGAATGACGGATCATCGAGGATGTTGGCGTCCCCAAGGAAATTCGCGACAAACCGGGAGACAGGACGGTCATATAGCGCCTCAGGCGTGTCAGTTTGCTCAATTCGTCCAGCGTTCATCACCACGATCCGATCGGAAAGCGTGAGCGCCTCCTCCTGGTCGTGTGTGACACACACCGTAGTGATTCCGAACTCTTTGTGAAGCCCCTTGATCTCACCCTGCATTTGCTCACGCAAGTTACGGTCTAGTGCTCCCAACGGCTCGTCTAGCAACAAGATTGGAGGGTCGGCTATGAGGGCCCGGGCGAGCGCCACGCGCTGCTGCTGCCCACCGCTGAGCTGTGATGGCATGCGGTCACCCAAGCCGTCCAAATGGACACGTGACAGGATGCGTTCGGCTCTCGCGGCCCGCTCAGCCGACCTGATGCCGCGCATCTCGAGCGGAAATTCAAGGTTGCGGCGAACGGTGAGGTGCGGGAAGAGCGCATAGCTTTGGAAGACGACGCCCTGATCGCGCCGATAGGAAGGTACCGAGGCGACGGACTTCCCAGCGATGCGGATATCACCTTCGGTAGGCGCCTCGAACCCCGCCAGCAGCATGAGTGTCGTCGTCTTGCCAGAACCGCTCGGACCAAGGATCGTGAGGAACTCGCCGCGCCCAACGGTCAACGACAGGCTCCTGACCGCAATGACCTGACCGTATAATTTGGTGACGTTCCGAAATTCGATTTGCTCGGAAAGAGCGAGTTTCTCCAATGGTCTATCCTTAGCTAGCGGATGCAGCGTTCTGACTGGTGCATTCATGTTCGTCACTCCAAGCCGAACGATGACGTGCTGGTTCGGTGCGGCACGTCATCGGTAAATGCCGTCGCAAAAGGCCGACAGGGGCTTAAAGCAGGATCCACTCGTTCCAGCGCTGGACCAGCTTTTCGGTGTTCGTGAGCCCGTCCGATCCCTTCTCGGCGTACCATTTCGAGTCGATTAGCACACTTGACCTCAGGTAGTCGGGGTGGCTGGCCAGCGAGCGCCCAATATCTTCCGGTAGAACCTTGAACGCGTTGAGGTTGCTCGGGCCGAACGGCATGAGTTGTGAAAATGCTGCCTGACGGTCGGCGCGCGCGGTAAATGCGACAAACTGTTGCGCAGCGTGCGCGTTAGGAGACCCCTTCACAATCTGCCAGTAGTCCCAAGTTATTTTCGCCTGGTTACGATTAATTTCAAGCGGTGCTCCCTGCTTGATCAACGTGCCGGCCCTACCATCATAGGCATTTACAAGATCTACTGCCTTGTCATGCATCATCTGCTGGATTTCGGACCCTGTTCCCCACCATTTGCGAATATCGGGCTTTATTCTGTCCAAACTTTTGAAAACACGATCTAGGTCCATAGGATATATATCCTTTGGATTTACGCCATCGGCGAGAAGGGCTTCCTCCCAAGGGCCTTCTGAACCATATTGGCCGCTGACAAGACTGCGGACACCCGGGAAACTGTTCACGTCCCAGAATTCCGCCCATGTGGTCGGCCGCAGCTTACCCGCTGGGAATTTTTCGGTATTGTAGACCATGACGAACGCATAAACTACGTTAGCTACGCCAAACGGCTGCTTTGCGAAGTCGGCGAGCCCGTCTAGGTCTTCATTCCTGTAAATAGAATAATCGATCGGCTCAAAAAGACCCTTTTGGGACAACTCGAACGAAGATCCCTGGTTAGCGGTGACAACATCGACGGTGACGTTATTCTGCGCAACCATCATCTCGATCGATGCCCGGTCGCCCTGATCGGTAATCGGGGTCATCTTAATGCCTGTTTCGGCTTCAAATGGTTTTACATAGGCCTCAATCATCGCCTTTCCGGTATCGCCACCGTAGACAAGGACGCGCAGTTCGCCAGGAGTCTGCGCCGATGCCTTGTTACTGGCAATGGAAGGAAGTGCGCCGGCAGCCAAGGCGGTTGATGCTGCCTGCAGGAAACGCCTGCGGTTAATGATAATAGAGAAGCTCATGGCCATTCCCCTTTTTTAATGTTGAGCATAATTGAATATGCAATTTTCGCCGACCCAGCGGACGGCCGCAATCGAGACTTCGCGAAGTGATCTACGTGGCGGTGCCGACGCGGTCCTGTCCTGCGCGTTTCACGGTCAACTGAAGCATCTCTCGCCGTTCAGCCCGGTTCACGAGCCGTAACCCGACAAGTCAGGCCGCCAGAATCTTCTCGACGAGGGTTACCCAATAGCCCACGCCATACGGGATCGCCTCGTCGTCGAAATCGTAAGCGGGATTGTGCAAGCCCGGCGTCGAGCCGTTCCCCAAGAGGATGATCGCGCCCGGCCGCGCTTCCAGCATGTAGGCAAAGTCTTCGGATCCCATCGAAGGCTTGACGTTGTCGTTTACGGCGTCATGGCCCACGAGGCCGCGGGCTGCGGTGATCGCGAAATGTGTTCCGGCCGTGTGATTGAATGTAAGGGGTTCGAGCCGCCGATGCCTGAACTCAATTTCCGCGCCCATCCCGTGGGCCACGCCCTCGGCGCATAACCTGATCTGCCGCTGCGCCAGATCGCGCACGGCGGAGGTCAGACTCCTGACAGTCCCACCCATTTCGACCTGGTCCGCGATGACGTTGTAGGCTTGGCTCGCCGTGAACTTCGTGACAGAAACGACGAGGGCGTCAGTGGGGTCGGTGTTGCGGGACACCACGGTCTGGAGGGCAACGATGATTTGTGCGGCGGTGACCACAGGGTCGACAGTCCTGTGGGGCGAAGCTGCATGCCCGCCCCTCCCCTTGACGATGATGTCAAACTCGTCAAGCGCCGCCATCATACCGCCCTCCCGGATGGCGAACTGGCCAATGTCAGTGCCGGGTGAGTTGTGCAGGCCGTAGACCTGGGAGATGTTGAAGCGCTCCATGATTCCTTCCTGGACCATCTTCAAAGCACCTCGTCCATCTTCCTCGGCGGGCTGGAAGATCAAAGCCGCTGAGCCTTTGAAGTTGCGCGTCGCGGCGAGGTGTTTTGCAGCCGCCAATAGCATCGCGGTGTGGCCGTCATGGCCGCACGCGTGCATCTTGCCGGGTATCCGCGAGGACCAGGCCTTGTTCGACGCTTCCAGGATCGGCAGGGCATCCATATCGGCGCGCAGTCCGATCGTCGGCCCCTCCCCGCCCTCACCCTGGATCAGGGCAACCACGCCGGTCTCGGCGATGCCCGTCTCGATGTGATTGATACCGAAGGAGGCCAGCTTCTCAGCAACGAACTTCGCCGTATTGTGCACCTCGTATCCCAGTTCCGGATTCTGGTGCAGGTAGCGGCGCCATTGCGTGGCTTCTTCCTGGAGATGTCGGAAAGTGTCGACGCTGTACATCTATTAGTTCCCAGCTTTTTCTGTCCTAGTGCCTTATTTAAGCGAGCATCATTCCGCAGCACGATTTCGTCAAATGCCTTTTGTGTATCATCGACATCTAGTAACGAGATGGACCCGAGGCTCGCTTTTCAGCACAGAGGTCGGTCCCGGCCAGCACATGCTAGGTCGCCGTGGGGCAAGTCGGTTACGGAACTGACCCTTGGATGTCTGCGTCCTCGCGCGTCGGCCCGGCCCACCGAATTAAGATCGTGAGGCCCTCTCTGACCAGATCATCCATGACAGCGTGGACCGCGGCCTCGGCGATGGCACTAGTCACGGGGCGGCGGAAGCTAGGATTTCCCTCCGACATCGAGCATAATCAGGCTGCGATCGAAAAAGGGTCCGGGAAGCAGCGTCATTGTCGCAAATCACAGCATCGATGATCGCCGTCAGGTGGCTAGGGCAATTGTTTGGTCGTGATCGATCTTGTTTCGTAGGCGACCGGGGTTGTCCCTCCGGAGATAATGAAGTCGGCCATGACCGGGTAATTTCAGCAGGGAGAAAGGGAGCGCGTTGAATGCATGTCCCCCTGCGGGCCTAGGCATGAAGAGGTCGTTGCCTTCGAGGCCGCCCAGTCCCGCTGACGCGTTGGCAAATTGGTCGTGGTTTAAGGCCGGGGCGAAGAACGTCGCCAATCGGCGAGGGACGCAAAAAGCCATTGTCGCGCTTGCCAGAAGACTGGCGGTGATCATGCCTCGCACGTGGCTGGACGCCACCGAACTTCGCTGGAAACGGCAAGACACCATGCTTGCGGCCACCTGACCCAATTGTATGGACCGGCTGCTGATCGCAAGTGAGGCGTGGAGGATAGCGGAAGTCGCTCATATGTATCCGGCCCTTTTGGTCGGCTCGCGTGTCATGGCCTTGATGGGGAATTCGCACGCACCGTTAATCTCATTAGCGGATAGGTTGCCAGGCAACCATTTGGGTCAAACAGATTCCGGGTGCGTTCATATTCGCTCCATGCTTCTCGCGCACTGGGGGGTGGCGGTTTAGATGGCCGTCACCTCGTTTCGGTGCTGCCGAATGTCCAGCCATTGCGCAGCACGGTATTGCCGTGCTGCCCGGCGCGAGAGCACTTCGCAACTCGCAGTTCGCAATCCTGGAGAACCGTGCCGACGAGATATCGCCGCGCATGAGCGATCCGATCGTTGGACTCTACGAGGACTGGCTGTGGCTCGACGAGCTCATCGAAACGGTCAGCCAGGAGATCGAGGAGATCAGCCAGAACGAGGCGAACTGCCGTCGCCTGATGAGCGTGCCGGCGTCGCGCCGATGATCTCCTGGTCGCGGCGATCGGCACAGCGAAGCCTTCGATCGCTGTCGGGACTTTGGCGCTTCAGCGATAGCCAGTGCCGTGGCGAGCTTGCTGCGATGAAGCCGCGGCGCGGCATTCTGCAGCCATGCGCCGAAGCTGGCCGCCTGGATTAACAGAATTCGCAGATAAGCGGCTTCCTGGTTTTGAGATGCGGCGGACAGTCGGCTTCCCTCCGGTACTGTATTGCCGTGGCACGAGGCCAAGCCATGCGCCTGTTCGATGAGGAAGGCACGGATCTGGAAATCGTCGCGGTGCGCCGCGAGACCAGCCGCGATCGCAGCCATCGGGCTCGTAGCTCCATCAAAGCCACGTCGCGCACGCGATGACCTGCCGGCCAACACGACCGGCCAGTCCCCCGCGGCACAGCCGAAGCCAAGTCAGGACGAGGAGATGGTCGCCAACCGATCGAACAATCGAATAGGACATGAAGCACTAACAAGCTTGACCGCAATCGCTCCAGAAGCCATCGCAACTAGTGTCACCTCAAATCCGCCAACTGGCGGACAGAAGTCCTTCGGAGGGAGTTCGCTACGGTCCACGTGCTGATCGCATCATTGAATCAGACGCCGAACAGATCTTTCCGCCATTCTTCTAATCCCAAGAGCCAATCCGGAGAGAAGCAAGACCCTCCGGAGGACATCAAAACGCCGGCGATTCGGACAACTTAGAAGCGCCTGACATCAACACGATCGAATAGATAGGCGACCGGACACGATTGCCCGTTCAGATTTCGAAGATCTTCCGCGGCGTGTTTGTGATTACCTCAGCGCCGGTGCCGGCGACCCGGAATGTCTCGCTGATCACGTAACCGAAGTCGTCCTCAATCCAGTTGCCCAGCATCAAATGAAAGGTCATGTTCGGCTTCAGCTCAGTCGTGTCGCCATCCCGGAGGCTTGCAGTCGGTTCGAGCCAGCCAATGCCGTGCGCGTAGCCGCAGCGCGTTTCCTTTTCGAAACCGTGTTTGCGGAGCGTCTTGTAGAACGCGTTGGCCACTTCGCTGCACGTTGATCCCGGCCGGACTGCGGCGAGTGCCGCCTCAAGGCCTTCGACCTGGGCCTCATGAATGCGGCGCAGGCGTTCGGACGGGGCGCCGATCGAGAAAGTACGCATGAGGCCCGCGGAATATCCATGGCGAGTGCCGCCGAGTTCGAGATTGATCTGGGACCCGTCGCGGAACACGTCCCCCGTCCACGGAATGTGACAGGTACCTATCCGAGGCGAGGCGCAGAGATAGAAGGCCTTCAGCGCCGTTCCCGGCTTTCCATTCGCTCCCCGGATTAACGCCGCCGCGATCTCTGCCGCCGCGTCGGCTTCCGCTACACCGGCACGTATGACTTCGCTGGCGCGCTTCATCGCGGCGTCGGAAATGGCGGCGGCTTCCCGCATGACTTCTATTTCGAGATCGGATTTGACTAGGCGGAGCCAGCTGACAAGCTTGGTGCAGTCTACAACGCGAGCCTCAGGCAGCCGTGACTTGAACTTTTCCGATGTCGCTGCAGGCAGGCTCGACATCTCGATACCCAGCCCCCGTTTCGCGAGACCAGCTTCATTCAGGAAGTCGATGACGGCATCGTATCCGTCGTTGGCTAGATTGCCAATGAGCGCTTCCGGGTAGCCGATGATCTTATCCTGTTCCATGAAACATTCGTACATGGCCGCCGGCGCATCGCAACGACGAAGGATGAATGTCGGCTCCTCAGCCACCCCGTCAATCACAAGCGCCTGAGGAACATATCCGGACGGCGTGGTATAGCCTGAAAGATAAGTGATATTGGAAGCGTCCAAAACGAGCAGTACGTCCACGTCGCGTCCCTCCATTTCAGCCTTCACGGCGGACAGCCGGCGCAGGTATTCAGTGCGTGGAAATGCCTGTACACCCTTTGGGATCGTCATGAGTCTACTCCATTGATTTTTGAGGTTTGCATTCGCGCAACAATGACACAGCCTCCGCTAAGACTGGCCAGCACAATCCGGTCGCTGAGGCTTGATCGTCCTGTGCTTGTTGTTCAACTCGCGGCTAGAGAAGTCAGACGATTGAACGCCCAGCGGCCATGGTCAAATGCAGTTTCCATATCGACGTCATCTGGCTGCAAGATGTCTCCGAGAGACTTGTTCAGCAGGTGGCGGCCGCCTGATCAAGCGAAGCCTAGCTCGCGCAAAGCCCCTTTGGAGCGCAGGTAATCAGTCGCCACTCACGATCGTGTCGCGGAAAGCAAAGCACGAGGCTTCTGTGAATCAGCAAAAATCAACCGATCGCGATTCGCCACGGATCGCAAAGTATAGCTATGGCTCCGCATCTCTTTCGTGCTCTCAATCGCACCAATGTTCGGCAACGATCACTCTTTGGCTGGGACATCTGCGCTGGTGCGGAGAGACGAGGAACCGATTATTGTTCCTGTTCAGTCGGAAATGGTGTGATCGACCAGTCGATTAGGTCGATGGCTTGCTGGAGTATCGACTTTGTCCGAGAACGGTTGGATGAAACGGCGATAATGTACCCCATGGAGTCTCGGTAATCGCCCTTCCTGATGATCGGCGTCTTGGGCTCAACATAAAATTTGACTTCGGCGACACCCGGTACAGCAGCAGCCTGACTGCCGCCATGGATCCAATCGAGGATGCCATCGCGATCAGGAAACAATGAGCGCCAGGCCGCGATATGTGAATGGCTTTTGCGCAGGTTACATTCGCGACCGATGACAAGCTTGATGTGTTCGGTGACGAGGTCGACTCCGTAAGCCAGATGAACCGGTTGAGGACCACCACCAAGCCGCGGGTTGACTTCAATAACGACTGGACCACGTGTCGTCCATCGGAATTGGATACTGGTTGGCCCCCAGCCAAGGCCGAGAGATCGCAAGCAACTCAGCGAAACATCGGCCATAAGTTTGTACTCGTCATCAATGAGCGGGGCTGGGAAGGTTCCTTCACTACAGACGAAATGCGGCTGGCCGCCATATACAGCAGCCTCTATCCCAACGATTTCATTTCCCATTGCGTAAGCGCCGTAGTCTGGACCATTCGCGTATTCTTCAACAAGTATCCTCGGTGAAGATCGCCAAATATGCTTCCCACCCAATAGGTAGGTGGTATGTTCGGCTAACTCATCGACGGTGCTGC
>NZ_RZTB01000690.1:0-238 GCF_003997735.1 Mesorhizobium sp. M7A.F.Ca.MR.148.00.0.0
GATAGGCGTCGGAGCCGGCAATGAGCGCGTCGCGGGCATTGAGCGATGGCGGCGAAGCGCGCTCGATCTCCTCAGCCACCGCCATCGCCTCCTGCTCGACCACGGCGGCGAACAGCGCCTGCTTGTCGGCGAAGTGATGATAGAGCGCGCCGCGCGTCACGCCGGCGGCAGCGACGATCTCCGGCGTGCTGGTCTCGGCATAGGATTTTTCGGTGAACAGCTTTCGTGCCTCGGCAAT
>NZ_RZTB01000691.1:0-237 GCF_003997735.1 Mesorhizobium sp. M7A.F.Ca.MR.148.00.0.0
CCGCGGCCTCGTCTGGGGCGTGTCGAGCAGGTCACACCCGGCGTAAAGATCGGCAATGTGCGGGATGCGGCCGGCGGGTTCGACCGATTTAGGAATTTTTTCTCAGAAAGCGGTTGACGGGGTGAGTGCAGCTATGCTACATTTTTGCCCATGGTGCTGAGTTGCGCCACTGACCCGCCGCTGAGGCGGGTTTTTTGTTTCTGGGCTAGACAGGTCGGCGGGACAGCGCCCCCCTCT
>NZ_RZTB01000692.1:0-237 GCF_003997735.1 Mesorhizobium sp. M7A.F.Ca.MR.148.00.0.0
CCGGCGAAAAGGACCTCGCCCGCTGCATCGGCCTGCTGCGGCCGATCGATGCCGAGACGGTGTATGACGTGGCCATCGTCGGCGCCGGCCCGGCGGGGCTGGCGGCGGCGGTCTATGCGGCCTCCGAAGGCCTATCGACGATCGTGCTCGACTGCCGTGCCTTCGGCGGACAGGCCGGCGCCTCCTCGCGCATCGAGAACTATCTTGGTTTCCCCACAGGCATTACCGGCATGGCGC
>NZ_RZTB01000693.1:0-237 GCF_003997735.1 Mesorhizobium sp. M7A.F.Ca.MR.148.00.0.0
GTTATCACAGCGGGCGGCTCCAGTGCGTGGAGCAAGGTGCTGGAAATGGGTCACGTCGTCATTTCGTTCAACGGCGCTACCGAGGCCGAGAGACCGGGCGAGATCTGTGCGTCGCAAGTCGATCCGCTAGCGCTCGTGGCCGCCCTGAAGACCGGCGCGATCATCACCATCGCCGCCTGACAGCATTCGCGCCGCGGCCTATTTGGGAGCGGCGCCCAAAACCAGAGTATTTGCCAT
>NZ_RZTB01000694.1:0-236 GCF_003997735.1 Mesorhizobium sp. M7A.F.Ca.MR.148.00.0.0
TTCGTCGTCGGCCTTCTTCGGCAAGGACCCGACCGTGGTGCTCGCCGTCTACCAGATGCCCGGCTCCAACGCGCTCGATCTGCAGCAGCGCGTCAAGGACAAGATGCAGGAGCTGTCGGGCCGCTTCCCGAAGGGCGTGTCCTATGCAATGCACTACGACACGACGCGCTTCGTCTCGGCGTCGATGCATGACGTGCTGATCACGCTCGGCGAAGCGCTGGTGCTGGTCGTCGCCG
>NZ_RZTB01000695.1:0-236 GCF_003997735.1 Mesorhizobium sp. M7A.F.Ca.MR.148.00.0.0
GAAATGGGCAGGACAAATAGATGGAAGCAAAAGAAAAGAGGCCGGGAATTTCCGGCTTCTTTTCTTTTTGGCTGAGCTAGATACCCCGGTTCGAGCTTTGCTCGATACCGCCGGTTTGCGCTGTACTCAATACCCTGGTTCGAGCTGTGCTCGATACCGCAGCGTTTTCCGGCGGGAGCCTTGAACACGGCGCGGCAGCATGCTGACACGCCGTCGGTCACAGCCTGCTACTTGAC
>NZ_RZTB01000696.1:0-235 GCF_003997735.1 Mesorhizobium sp. M7A.F.Ca.MR.148.00.0.0
GGATAGAGTGATGCCGCCCCGTTCTGCCGAAGCGAGCCGCAAGACCAAGGAAACCGACATCTCCGTGTCGGTCCATGTCGACGGCTCCGGCAAGTCGGATATCGCCACCGGGGTCGGCTTCTTCGACCATATGCTGGACCAGCTGGCGCGCCATTCCCTGATCGACATGACGGTCAGGGCCAAGGGCGACCTGCATATCGATGATCATCACACGGTCGAGGATACCGGCATCGCG
>NZ_RZTB01000697.1:0-236 GCF_003997735.1 Mesorhizobium sp. M7A.F.Ca.MR.148.00.0.0
CGGTTCGCTCAACGACGACAAGGTGCTGCGGCAGGTGGCGCGGCTGGGCTACGGCATCGTTAAGGCCGAGGCGCACGCATCGCCGATCTCAGACAGGGCGCACGCCGATCACGTCCCCAATGACCATGAAGGCCACGATCATGGCCATGCCGAGCCTGGGCAGGCGTGGTGGCGCACCCGCCGGGCAGCTCTGACGCTGGCTTGCGCTGCAGCGCTTCTTGCCGCCTACGGTATCG
>NZ_RZTB01000698.1:0-235 GCF_003997735.1 Mesorhizobium sp. M7A.F.Ca.MR.148.00.0.0
CCGAGCACAGCGTCCAGCCGTCGCCGGTTGCGCCAGAGGCGGCGAGTATGACGCGTCGTTGTGGACCGATCTTTGGCGCATAGCTCCACCAACCCTCCTTCAGCACCGCATCTTCCGGAGGCTCCATGCCGGCGCCCGAACCCTTGACCCGCGCCTCGACCATCTGCAGGCCGATAGGCATGACCTTCCAGTCTTCCTCCCAACGCGACCGTTCCACCGAATGCGTCCAGGACAG
>NZ_RZTB01000699.1:0-235 GCF_003997735.1 Mesorhizobium sp. M7A.F.Ca.MR.148.00.0.0
CCGAGCACAGCGTCCAGCCGTCGCCGGTTGCGCCAGAGGCGGCGAGTATGACGCGCCGCTGTGGGCCGACCGTGGGCGTGTAGGCCCACCAGCCATTCTTCAGCACCGCGCCTTCCGGTGGCTCCATGCCGGCGCCCGAGCCCTTGACCCGCGCCTCGACCAGCTGCAGGCCGATAGGCGTGACCTTCCAGTCTTCCTCCCAACGCGACCGTTCCACCGAATGCGTCCAGGACAG
>NZ_RZTB01000069.1:0-31967 GCF_003997735.1 Mesorhizobium sp. M7A.F.Ca.MR.148.00.0.0
GCGTGTAGCCCTTCGGCTTCACCGTCGTGAGGCGGAACCGCCCCTGCGGATCGGTGCGGAAGCGTCCGCGCAGATTGAATTCCGGCTGCCTATCAGGTTCCTGGTTCTCGTAGAGACCCTCGGCATTGGCCTGCCAGATCTCGACCATCGCATCGCCGATCGCATCGCCGTCGAGCGCGACGATCCGGCCCGCAACCTCCAGCGGCTCGCCCTTGTGATCGCGCGAGATGTTCGCGCCGAGCGGCATCTCCGGCACGTCGGCCCGGTAGAAAGGGCCGGCCAGGGTGTTTGGGGTCGCCCCAACAGGACGCGGGCTGTTCTGATCCTCGATCAGCGAAGACACGCCCAGGACGTCGGCGAACAGCACCCATTCCTGGCGCCGCGCATCGGCGTAGTGGCCAACCTCGGTCAGAAAATCGATCGCCTGCCGGAATTCCTCGCCGGAGGGCCGCAACTCGACGATCAGCGCGTGCAAACCGTCGACGGCTGCCTGCGCCGCCGCCGCCAGGCGGGACTGGCCCATTGCCGTCAGGCGCCGTGAGAATTCCTCGGCCTGCGTCGAGATCGCCTTGGGGAATTCATCTCGCTTAGGGTCGTGCTGGCCGTGCATTCCGCCGGGGCCTCCCTTCCCCTTGCCAAGCGGGATAGCACGGCCCGACGCGATGCTTGATGAGATGTGGCGTCCCTTGTATAGCGTTTTGCTATGAAGCTGAACGAGCGCCACCTCATGCAGCTCGCCGCGGTGCTGGATGCAGGCGGCGTGTCGGAAGGAGCCGCTATGCTGGGCCTGACCCAGCCGGCAGTCAGTCGATCGGTGGCCATGCTGGAGGCACGGGTTGGCGAGCCGCTTTTCCTCAAGGGTCGCCGGCCGCTGCAGGCGACACCGCTCGGCTTCCAGCTGGCGGCGCAGGGCCGCACGATGATCACCGCGTCGCGCAAGGCGTCGGATGCGGTGCAGGGCTTCATGAAAGGCACCAAGGGCGTCGTCCGTGTCGGCGGTGTGCCTTTCTTCATGGATGCGATGATCAGCCGGATGATCGGAGAATTCCAGAAGCTCGAGCCCGAGGTCACCGTCCAGCAAAGCTACATGAACCTGCCCGAGATGGTCGCGGCGCTGGAGAGCAACCAGATCGATCTTGGGATCGTGCCGATCGGCGTGCTCGACCTGGGACCCGGCTTCGAATTCACGGAAATCCTGCCCGGACGCAACGTCGTGGCTTGCCGGCCCGACCATCCCCTGCTGCGAAATCGCCGCCTCAGGGCGCATGACCTGACCAGCTTTCCCTGGGTAGCCCCCCTACCCGGCTCTCCGCTGATGTCGGACCTGCAGATGATCCTGATGAGCATCGGCATGTCGGACCTCAACGTCCGCTATTCGGGAGGCTCGCTGATGAGCGTGATCAACTTCCTTGCCGAAACCGATGCGCTGGCGGTGCTGCCATTCTCCGTGGTCTTCGCGCAGCGCAAGGAAAACCGGGTGACGGTGCTACCCTATGAAATTCCGCAGCCCAGCCGCTCGCTTGGAATCCTGCGCCGGGTCAGCGGGCCACGCTCGCCCGCGGCAGAGCGCTTCGCCGGCCACGTCACGACCGCCTTCGAGAATCTAAAGCACATCATCAAACGGCACGAGAATGCCGTCGTCTGGGGACGGTAATCCGGCCTCGCTATTCGAATGATGCGGTGGCGTCACATAACGCGCATGTTTCCTCCAGCCGGAGGCGCTTCATCCCCGCGTCGCCGGTTAGGCTCGACGGCCGCCCGCCCCCAAAAGCCGTCGGGCCGCCAGAAATCTCGACATCCTATTGGCTCGCCCTCCTCCACCTCGCCATCACTGCGTAAACGCCTTGGACATCTGATCCACAAAGGGTTTCAACAGATAGGACCAGACATTGCGTTCATCGGTGCGGATATGAACCTCGGCGGGCATACCTGGCCTCAGCACCTTCGCTTCGGTCAGGCAGTTCGATTTGCTTTCAACCTTGATACGCGCCGAGAAATAGGAAAGCTGACGTTGCGGATCTTTAATCAGATCTGCCGAGATGTGTTTCACTGACCCCTGGCAGACCGGAGTGGTTCCCACGTCGAACGCCGGAAAACGGATCGATACCGGCTGCCCCGGGCGGACGTCGTCGACCCGCGACGGCGGGATCAGCGCGTCCACCACAAGATCATCGGCATCAGGTACAATGGTCATGAGCATCTCGCCAGGCGCGATAACGCCGCCGACGGTATGGACAGCCGATTCCTGTATCGTTCCGGACTGCGGCGCGCGGATCGTTGTCTTGGTCAATTCATCCTGCGCCACAATCCTCCGTTCGTTGAGTTCGGTCTGCTTGGCTTCCGTCTCGCGGAGTTCGGTCGTCACGTCAGTGCGCCTTTGGTCATCCAGTTGCAGCATCTGCAACCCCGTTTCGCTGATGCGCGCCTGCGCTTCAGCTACTGCTGCAGCGAGGCGCCCCGATTCTCCCCTGGCCCGGGTGGCATCCAGCTTGATGTTGCTTAGCCTCTCCTTGGAGACGAGTTTTTTGGCGTAGAGGGAATCAACGTCCGCGAAATCCTTGTTCAGCAGAGCAACCGATTCATCCACCGCGCTCTGTTGCGCCTTAAGGCCGTCGATCTGACGTTCAAGTTGCTGGGATTGGCTTCTCAACTGTGCCTTCTGTCCAGCCAAAGCCGAAGCGCGCGTTTCAAAGAGGGCGCGCTCGCCATTGACGAGCGCAGCCAGCTCCGGTTGGTTCTTTCGCGCCTTCAGGTCGACCGGCAGTTGCATTTCCGCCAGGCCCGTTCGCTCCGCCTCCAGCCGAGCGAGGCGGACGGTCGCGCGATCGAGATCCTCGCTGATGATTTGCAGGTTCGCGCGAGTCAGCGTGTCATCCAGCCTGACCAACACGTCGCCGGCTCGCACATGATCTCCGTCCTGCGCGAAAATCCCGCCCACTGTGCCTCCGGTTTGATGCTGGACCTTCTTGACGTTGGTTTCCACCACCACGGTGGCTGGTGCAACCACAGCGCCGGCGATCTTGGTCAATCCCAGCCATAGACCGCCGCCAACAACCAGCAGACCGGTAATCGCCAAGCCGAATATCAGGTTGGCCCGTATACCGTCCGACAGATCCGGCGAGCTCACGGCAGGCCGTTTGCTGCCACGAAGGGTCCGAGCATACGATGAGAAGGCGACGAATGTTTCAAGCAGAGCTTCATGCATGCCCGGCAACACCCGGTATCGGCGCCAAAGAAGATGGCCGAGGTGAAACAGGCGGTGAAGGTCGGAGCACGTTCGCCAAGACCTGCTCGCGCGAGCCAAAGGCATGAACCGTTCCATTCGACATAACCAGTACCTGATCGATGTTGGCGAGTGCCGAAGGACGATGCGCAACGACAATGACGATGCCTCCGCGCTGACGCACTGCCCGTATGGCGCCGGCCAGGGCAGCGTCCCCGTCCACGTCGAGGTTCGAGTTCGGTTCGTCGAGCACGACAAGAAACGGCTCGCCATAAAGTGCTCGGGCGAGACCCACGAGTTGCCTCTGCCCTGCCGACAGGGCCGCTCCGCCCTCGCCGATGCGGGTCTGAAATCCCTGGGGGAGTTGCATTATCATTTTCTCGACGCCGGCTGCTCTTGCCGCCGCAAGGACGCCTTTTGGATCCGTCTTGCCTCGGAACCTCGAAATGTTGTCTGCTACCGTGCCGTCAAACAACTCCACATCCTGCGGCATGTAGCCGATATGGGCGCCGAGTTGTTCAGAGTTCCATTGATCGAGAGAGGCGCCGTCCAATCTCACCGAGCCATGGAGCGGCTTCCACACCCCGACCAACGAACGCACCAAAGTTGTCTTGCCGGAACCGCTTGGGCCGATTACGGCCATCCCAGCGCCTCTCGACAGATGGAAGCTCACATTGACCACGGTTGGCTTTGGCAAGCCGGGCGGCGCAATGGTCAATTGCTCGACCGCAAACCGCGCCTGCGGCCGAGGCAACTCCATTGGCTCGTCCTGGCGGCCGAATGCCGCCATGACCGCTGCCAGCTCGGAATAGCTGCGCCGGGCCGACAGAAAGCCTCTCCAGTTTGCGATCGCAGCATCGACCGGGGCCAAGGCGCGGCCAAGCAAAATGGAAGATGCGATGATCACCCCAGGTGAAGCCTCGCCGCCGATCACCAGGTAAGCGCCGAGACCGAGAACACAGGACTGCAACGCCATCCGCAGGGCCTTCGACAGCGAACTGGCGCCACCAACGACGTCCGAGAGACGTTCCTGCTGGGCGAGATAGGTTCTGCTGACGTCGCTCCAGCGTCGAGCCAGTCGACCAGAAAGCCCCATTGCGTGAACGACTTCGGCGTTGCGGCGGCCGGAATCGGCAAGCGCCCGCTGCGACAGCAGCTCCTCCGAGGCACGCGCGGCGGGGCCTCGACTAAACACTTCCGCAATCGCTGTCAGGAGGACCACGGCGATCGCACCGACCGTCGCCAGCAGGCCGAGCGAAGGATGGAGCAAATAAATGATCAGCAGATAAAAGGGGATCCACGGGGCGTCGAAGATAACCGTCGGTCCCGTTCCGGAAAGAAAGCCGCGCAGTCGGTCGAGATCGTGCAAAGGCTGCAGACGGTCCGCATCACGCCCTGCCTTGAGCGGCAGGGACAGGGAGATGGAGAACACCTTTTGCTGCAGATTCCTATAGAGACGGCTGCCGATGCGGACCAACACGCGAAGCCGCACGAAATCCAGAAGCCCATAGACGGCATACAGGCCCAGCATTCCGATCGTGAACCCCACCAGGGTGGGAACACTCTGCGACGGCAGAACGCGATCATAGATCTGCAGCATGTAGACCGAACCGGTCAGAGCGAGAATGTTTATCACTGCCGAGAACAGCGCCACGCCAAGCAGCCCAGGCATGCAGGCGAGAATGGCGGAACGGAGCTCGGGAGAACCGGCCCCCGATGTTTTCATGACCAGCGGTCGTTCGCGCGACACTGCCGCGCCGTTACTTCCGTAAGTTGTAATGGCTCAAACCTTTCTTAGTGCGCATAGCAGCCGCTATCCGTCGCCCCCCTTATTACGCTCTGCTTACATACGTCGACTTTGAGGAAAATGCAGCGGATTCGTGGCCTGAACCAGCGAAACGCGACCGCCGACGTCTCCCTGTCTGGGGATAACTTCCCGAAAGATGACGATTTTCGCTAAAGGAAATGGTCAGAACGGAGCTGGCAAAAGAGGCGTATGTCCTTGCTCCCAAACACTTTCAAAGGTGCCACGCTCGGCTGAGCAAAATACCTGCTACTGAGTAACAACTTAGATCAATCAAACATTCTATCCCGCTGTGTTTCGTATTTGATTTCATCCTAATGTAGCAATCACCTAAGCAGACGCGGGGCATAAATCGAATCAACCAAAGGATCATTGGATGACACTCCATTATGCGTCCGGTGGATCAGCCACCGAAGTCGCAACCGCCGGGTTCAACCTGGTCGATGTTCAATATCTCTCGCAGGTCAATGCTTTGCCGGACGGCATGAAAGGCCTCGTCTATCTCAGCGCCCACGACGGCGTCACCTCCTCTTTCATCGAACAAGTTACGCCCTTTCTCAACAATCCCAAGGTGTTCGGGTTCTTCCTGATGGACGAGCCAGATCCCACCGGCAGATGGGGCACATATGCAAGTGCCGAAACCCTGAAGGCGGAGTCGGACTGGATCCATTCCCATTTTCCAGGCGCCAAGACGTTCATCACCATGATGAATATGGGCTCTCCAACAAACCCGGATTTTTCCAACACGTATAATCCGGCAAATACCGGCATCGACTACTATGGGTTGGACCCCTACCCGGTGCGCGATGACGTGAGCACGGTCGACTACAACATGATCGACAGGGCCGTGGCTGCGGCCGTCAAGTCCGGCATCCCCATCGACAAAATCATTCCGGTCTACCAGACTTTTGGCGGTGGCAACTGGACGACCGACACGGGCGGGAAGCATCAGATGCCGACGCCGGACCAGATGCAAACGATGATAGATCATTGGGCAGCACTGGTTCCGTCGCCTGCCTTCGATTATGCCTATGCCTGGGGCTCGCAGAACGGAGACACAGCTCTGGAGAATTCGCCGGAGTTGCAGGCTTTGTTCCAACAGCACAATCTCCAAAGCACCGGTGGCTCGGCCGCCCCCCCAGTAACCGATCCGATCGATACCACGACCCCGCCTCCAACCGACGTCGCCGCCCCTGCTCCGGCCACGCCTCCGACAGACGCCGCCGCTCCAGTTCCGGCCGCGCCGGCCCCGTCGGACAGCGATCATGTCTTCCATGGCACGCGCGGCGCAGACGTTTTTCACGCGACCACGGGCAATGACAAATACTTTGTCAACAACGCTCGTGACAAGGTGATGGAAGCGCCAGGCGGCGGCACTGACAAGGTCATGGCCTCGGTCAGCTACGCTCTTTCGGCGGGCTCACATATCGAGCAGCTCTCCACTGCTAGCTCTGGGGGCAGGACGGCCATCAACCTGACCGGCAATGAATTCGGCCAAGCCATCTACGGGAATGGCGGCGCCAACAAGATCAATGGTGGCGGTGGCGCCGACAAGATGACCGGATATGGTGGCAATGACACCTACTCCGTCGACAATGCTCACGACAAGGTGGTGGAGCAGAAGGGCAGCGGCATCGATAAAGTCCTCGCCTCTGTGAGTTTCGCCCTATCGGCTGGCTCGCACATCGAACAACTCGCGACCAGCAAGGCGTCCAGCAAGGCCGCGATCGACCTGACGGGCAATGAGTTCGCTCAAACCGTCAAAGGCAACGCCGGCGCCAACAAGATCGACGGCGGCGGTGGAGCCGATACTTTGACCGGTGGCCGCGGCAGTGATGCCTTCGTGTTCAGTACCGCCCTTGGTGCTGGAAATGTCGACAGGATCACTGATTTCAACAAAGCCCAGGACAAGATCCACCTCGATCATTCCATCTTTGCCGGTCTCGATCAGGGGGGCCTCTCGTCGGACGCTTTCTTTGCCGGCAAAGCCCCGCATGACAGTTCCGATCACATTGTCTACAACAGTTCGACGGGAGCTCTTTCTTTCGACAGCGACGGCATCGGAGGCGCAAACCAGATCCATTTCGCGAGCCTCTCTCCGCATCTGTCGATTACCGCATCGTCTTTCCTGGTCACCTGAACCAGCCCAGCGAAGAAATGCTTTAAGAAGTCGGCGAGGCCGCTGGGCCTCGCCGACAGATGTTCCGGATGAGTGGACCAACAGCTGACGTGCCGGTTCCGTCCTGAAGACCGGCCACGCAGGCCGAGGGCCGACTTGACGGCCCAGCGCAACCACGCGTCAAAGATTTTTTGCCATCAGCGAACCGCGGAGCTCAGGCACCGCGCCGCCGCAATTGGACACTCGAAAACCTTGGACAACCAAGGTGATGCAGACCAGCCACCCCTACCGGCTCAGGCAAGCACCGCGCTCATCCCGCAAGACACGAGTTGCATGAACGCTCCGGCAATCGCGAGGGAATCTCGCCTCGCTGGTCGCTACCCTTCCAAACATCCCTTGTGTCATTCAAACGGACGAGGACAGGCACCTGGTGTCCCCCTAGCGTGCACTCGGGCGGCATGCGCTCAGAGGTGATGAAACCGGGCCATGGCAGCATCGAGAGCCAATCGGCCATGTGCGCTTGGGAGAGGCAGATGAACCCGCACCTGGTCTGCGTGGGAGGCGAGGATCACGCCTTGAGAGTTCCCTTCCTCATCGCGCTGCGAGAGAAAGGCTTTCGCGTTACGGCGGTCTCGAGCGGTTCTCCCGTACCGTTTCTTCGGCATGACATTTCGCATCACAGGTTCTCCTTCGACCGCTTTGCAAGCGGAGGCGGGGAATGGCGCACCCTCCGAACGATGCGCCGCTTGATGCAGGAGCTTCAGCCTGACATCATCCAGAGCTTCGACACCAAGCCAAATCTGTTGACGCCCCTTTCGGTACGGGGAACTGTTCCGGTCATTCGCACCATCAACGGACTGGGGTGGACGTTCTCATCGCTGGAGCCTCGAGCCCTGGCCTTGCGTCCGGTCTATTGCGCACTGCAATGGCTTGCGTCTTCCTGGACGGCATCGACCGTATTCCAAAATCGCGACGACCAACTGTTCTTCGAGCGCTTTCGGCTGATCGGCCGCGGAACTTCGCGACTGATACGCAGTTCCGGAATCGATGTCGATGCGTTCGCAACGGTGCGCCATCTCGGGTCCTCAGCAACGAAGATGCGAAAGGACCTCGGCCTTCAGTCCGCCGAAGTGGTGATCTTCGTCGGCCGTTTGACGCGCCAGAAAGGCGTGGCGACCCTTCTCAATGCGATCCCTCGCATCCTGTCCGCAAGGCCCGCGGCGCGGTTTGTGCTCGTCGGCCCACGAGAATCCGAGGGCTCATTCGCAATCGACAAATCGGAGCTCGATCGGCATGCACCTCATGTGCTGGCCTTGGGTCCACGACGCGATGTCGCCGATCTCCTTGGCATGTCCGATGTATTCGCCTTTCCCACTCAGTATCGCGAGGGGGTTCCGCGTGTATTGCTGGAGGCGGGGCTGGCGGGACTACCCATCGTGGCCTCAAGGATGCCAGGCTGCAGCGACGTCGTCGAAGACGGATGGAATGGCTACCTGGTTGCGCCGCATGATGCCGATGCCCTCGCCTCGCGAACGATAGACTTGCTGTCCGACCGCGCGGCGGCCAAGGCGATGGGCGCCCGTTCTGTTGAACTTGTCCGGAGGCAATTTGCCCTGCCACTGGTGGTCGACCAGTACTGCGATCTTTACGACAACACACTCCGCGCGGGGCACATGCGACCGCTCCCTGCCGTTGGGCTTGGAGGCGGCCTCGCAAATCACCGAGGCGGGGCACATCAATGATCCGGGACGCCTTGCTCGCCCTGGGAGTTGCGATGTCTTATGCGACGCAACTGGGCGTTCCGGGATTGCCGCTCGGCTATGGCGAATTGTTCATCGCGATCTGGATCGTTCTGGCGATTGGACGAATACTCGCCGGCGGTCGTCTCCAGATCACACCCGCTTTTGTCCAACTGGCGAGCTTCTGGCTGATCTTGTCGCTGGCTTTGGGAATCGGCACGATCGTCGGCTACCTGACCACCGTCCTTTACCTGACCGGGCTGGTACATGACGTTATGGCCTATGTGTTGCTGGCAAGCTTCACATGCTTGGCGGCCGCGGAGCCCGACGCCGATCGTCACCTTCGCCGCAGTGCGTGGTGGGTGATCGCCATCGCCAATGGGAGCTTCGTAATTCAGCTGGGACTGGCATTTGGGGTAGCCCACCAGTCCGGCGTCGATCCCTGGTTCTGGGACAGGTTCCGTGGCTGGTCCGAGAACCCGAACCAACTTGCGCTCTATTGCGCGCTTTTTGGCCCACTGGCTTTGCATCTTGCTACGACCACCCGCAACCCATGGGCTCGTTTGCTTGCATTCTCATGCTTGCTCCTGACCTTCTATGTCGGCCGGCTGACGAAGAGCGACACCTATCTCTACACCAGCATCCTGAGCTGCCTCATCTTTATCGGATTGCGGCTTCGTGCATGGATAGCAACGAGTGGCCGCGCCAGCATGCCCCGCATGGCGGCAATTCTGCTGTTGGCGGGTTCCTTGCCTCTAGCGCTTGCAATGACGCCGTACGCGCTCACCGAAGAGACCAGCGTCGCCAATTTTGCCAAGAGCCTTACCAAAGACGAAGGCGGGGAACGGACCGTCGAAACGTTCGAACTCCGGCTTTATCTGTGGCAGGAGGCTGTGGAAAAAGGATTGAAATCCGGGTCCCTGGGACTGGGCCCTGGGCCCCACCTCGAGCGGCCTCCCGTCGCCGACCGTCAATTTCTGCAGCGGCCTTTCGAGGCCCATAACACCGTTCTCGACCTTTACCTGCAGGGCGGATTGCTTGCCGTGATGGCGTTGGTCTGGATCGTGGGAGCCGCCATGTCCTTCGCCTGGCGAGGAGGATTCGACGCCCTGCTGGTGCTTGGTGTCTCGACGACAATCTTCAGCATGCCTCACCTGATCATCCGCCATCCAATCGTGTGGTTTTCTCTGGCTTTCTGCCTCGTCGCCGGAAATCCGACCGCACTTCGGCGGCAGCTTGCTGAACCGAGGGTGTCCTAATGTGTGGGATCGCGGGAATTCTATTGGCTTCCGACGCCGCGGACATAAAGCCGCTCGGAGCGATCGGGCGGATGACTGCATCGCTGCGTCACCGGGGGCCGGACGGCGAGGGGCTCTGGATCGACCGCGAAGCTGGAATCGCACTGGGCCACAGGCGGTTGGCAATTGTCGATCTGTCAGCCGCCGGGCACCAGCCGATGCATTCCGCCAGCGGTCGGTACGTGATCACCTTCAACGGTGAGATATACAATTTTCGCGATTTGCGTTGCGAACTCGAGAGTGCGGGCCAAACCTTTCAAGGCGCCAGCGACACCGAAGTGATGCTGTGCGCAATCGAGCATTGGGGGCTTGAGGCCGCCCTCAATCGCTTTGCCGGGATGTTCGTCTTCGCATTGTGGGATCTCAAGACAAGAACCCTGCATCTGGCCCGCGACAGAATGGGCAAAAAGCCCCTCTATGTCGCATCGATCCGAGATGCGCTGGTTTTCGCCTCTGAGCTGAAGGCGATCAATTGCTTTCCGGGCTTTTCTCCCGACCTTGATCTTGATGCCGCCGCGGCAATGCTTTCGACGGGATGGGTGCCGGACCATCGCTGCATCTGGCGAAGCGTATTCAAACTGCCGCCTGGTTCTGTCCTTTCCGTCACGGCGGCGACTTTTGCCGAAGACCGCAGCGCGGACCGTCTTTCCCGATGCGTTCACCGCTGGTGGTCGCTGGCTGACGTCGCTGCCGATGGGCGACGGAACCCCGTCATCGGCACGGACGAAGACCTCATTGACGAACTGGACAACCGGCTTCGGCTGGCTGTGCGGGAACGCATGATCGCCGACGTCCCTTTGGGCGGCTTCCTGTCGGGGGGCATCGACAGCTCAGCCGTGATCGCCTTGATGCAGGCCCAATCCTGCAAGCCGGTTCGCAGCTTCACGATCTCATTCGCGGAGGGCGGCTATGATGAAGCTCCATACGCAGCGGCCATTGCCCGTCATCTGGGTACCGACCACTCCGAACTTCACCTCTCGCCAAGCGCCGCACGTGACGTCATTCCCGAGTTGCCCCAGGCCTGGGATGAACCTTTCGCCGATGAATCACAAATACCGACCTTGCTCGTTGCCAGGCTCGCTCGTCAGCACGTCACCGTAGCGCTGTCGGGCGACGGCGGTGACGAATGCTTCGCAGGATACGGGCGCCACTTTATGGCGGAGCGGCTGAAACGGCACCTACGCCTGCCCCGACAACTGCGCCGAACCTTGGCGGCAGGAGCAGGTTTTTTCGCACGCGCCGGACGTGACGATGTCGTTGGCAAACTGCCGCTCTCTGCGAGCGCGAGGCATTTTATCCGGAGCGACCGAATGGAACGCCTCGCCCGGCTGCTCACGGCATCGAATGAAGACGAATTGTTTCAGCGGCTGGCGCGGCCACAGGCTGAAAACCTGGGATCTCAGCGGCCGACCGAACCAGCCTACGGCTACGGCGATCCGCCGCTTGACGACCTGCTCTCCCGTCTTCTCTACGATGACATGGCGGGCTACTTGCCTGGCGACATCTTGGTGAAGCTGGACCGTGCCACCATGGCCAACAGCCTTGAGGGTCGGTGTCCTCTCCTTGACCACCGCGTTGTCGAATTCTCCTGGCGGCTGCCATCCAACATGAAAGTTCGTGATGGCGCCGGCAAATGGATCCTTCGCCAATTGCTACGCCGCTATCTCCCGCAGCCCCTGATCGAGCGTCCGAAACAAGGCTTCGATGTCCCTATCGCTGGATGGCTGCGGGGTCCGCTGCGCAACTGGGCCACCGATCTTCTCGCCGACATGCGAACCGAAAGCAGTGACGTATTGGACACCGCGAAGATCGACGCCTGCTGGCGCGATCACATTGATGGCCAGAACCGCTCCCGCGAATTGTGGTCCGCGTTGATGTTCCAGGCCTGGCGGAGCAAGGCCAATCGGCAAGCACAGCAAACCGGCCCAACTCATGAACTCGACCTGGCAGGAGTGTAAGATGGTAGGTTCCGCAATCAGCCCGATCCAGCTGCCACGGGTCAATCAACTGCCAGCACCGGTTCTCGAAGGCAGAGTGCACGTGCGGTCATTGCGTGAATATGTCGAGCCGCCCACCGCGTCGCGCCAACTCTTCGTGATTTTGGCAAGGAGAAAATGGTCTATTATTGCTTTCGCTGTGTTGGGCGGCTTGTTGGCGGGGTTGCTGGGAAGCCTTCGACCAGTTCTCTACGAGTCAACAACCCAGCTTATCGTCGACGCCCCCTCGCGCGGTTCACTGCCCGTCGGCGCCCCGTCTTCGCAGGACCTGGTTGATTCAAGCATAGATGACCACATCACGATGCTATCGTCGCAAGATCACCTGCGCCGCGTCATGGCGGCACTGCGCAAGACAGGTGCGGCGGAAACCGGACAGGACAATTCCGCTAGCAGGAATTCCCGGCTTGAACCGTCTGCCACCCCTCCCCCAAGGACACGCTCACTTGCCGACGGTCTACTGGACCGGCTGTGGCCAGGGGCGGACCAGGCAGCCAACAGTCCACAAGCCGAGGATGCCTCCGAGTTGAGAGCTTTGCGGCGAGGCATGCGGGTCGGGCAGGAGCTGCGATCGAGAGTGATCTCCGTCGCTTTCGCCGATGACAGCCCCGCGCGGGCGGCGCTCGTGGCCAACACATTCGCTCAAGTTTATGTCGACACCCTAACGAAGAAAAGGCAGGCATCCGACCAGCAAGAGCTCGATGCAATCACCGCCAGTCTGCCCGGGCTGCAAAATGATCTGCAGGCAGCGGCTGACCGCCTTGAGAAATATCGGCTGAGTCACGGAGCCATCGACCAAGGCTCGGCGGACAATGCAGCCAGGGAACGGGCCGACCTCAGCCAGCAATTGTCGATGTCAAAGGCGGATCTCGCCGCCGTGGAATCTCGGCTACGGTACGTCCAGCAGCTTCGAGAGCAAGGGGCCTCTCTCATCGCCCTGGCCGAAGCTATTGGCGCGCCTGAACTTGCCGACCTTGCGGCTCGACAGGCTCTCGCGCCGGCAGACGAGGAACTCAGAACCACGACGCAAAGCAAGATCGAACAAGGCGTCGACAAGATTGCTGCCGATGCAAACATTTTCCGTGCCCAGATCGCCGCTCTTGAGAGCCGAAAGAACATCCTGGATGCGGTCATGGCCGACACCGCCAGCCGGCTTTCCGGTTTGCGGGCTCTCGAGCCGCAGGTCAGCCTGCTGACCCAGCGATATAACGAACTCCTGGGTCGACAACAGGATTTGACGCGGCGTATCGGAGTTCCCTCGGCTGGAATTTCGATCCTGTCTGCGGCTTGGCCGCCGACTATCCCGCAGACATTGCCAGCCATCTTCCTTGTTCCCCCCGGGATGATCCTATTCGCTATCCTTGGGGCGATGTACGTCACGATGCGCAATCATTTTGACCGGACTTTCCGTGGCGAGGCCGAGGCGGAAGCGGTGCTCAAGGTTCCATGTATGGGGCAGATCCCCGAAGCATGCGGAATGCATGCCAAACAACTGCGAAACCTCGTGCTGGGGGAGCGCAGGTCCGCATATAGCCGCGCCGTGACGTCGTTGCTGATCGCCGCGGCACCAAATGCGCTAAGGGCTCGTTCGTCGTACACGGCGCTTGTCACCTCCAGCGTGCCGCAGGATGGCGGGACCGAGCTCGCGTGGAGCCTGGCGCTCGCCGGCACGCGACTGGGCGGTCGAGTCCTGTTGGTCGATCTTGAACGCAAGGGCGTTCAGCTCACGCTCGAGTTCCTGCACCAGTTCAGCGAGCGCAAGAACCGCCATTCCTTCGCTGACTACGTTTGCAATCGCTGCGACCTGGAAGGTGCCGTTGCCAGGCTGCATGAAATCGGGATCGACGTAATGACCGCCGCTCCGTCGGACGACCTGCTGGCGCTGCTATCGTGCGAGGACGGAGGCAAAGTGATGGCGGATCTGCACGCGACCTATCGCATCGTGATCATAAACCTGCCGTCGGCGCTGGGGCGGCCGGAAGCCAAATTTCTGCCAGGATGGGCGGACGTGGTTCTTTTCGCCATCCGGTGGAGGAAAACGCCACGCACCCTCGCTCGCGGGGTGCTGGAACTCCTTCAGGGCAACGGTTCTCTTGCGATACCTGTCGGCAGTGTCCTCACGCGCGTGAATCTGAAGAAACATGCCGGATATCGGCTCGAGGACAGCGCTGACCTCTTGCGCGAGCAAATAGCATGACGGCCACAGGCTCGTCCTTAGGCTACGAACGATCCGGGGGCGGTTCATCCAGGGAGCGGCCAGGACGATTCACGGTGCAGCCTGTCAGCAGAGCGCGTCATTCAGGTGAATGATGGCAAGGTCCGGTGTGCATCGTAGGCTCCGGCAATCCCCGATATTTGCCTCCCTCGGAAGCGCGAACCGATGGCACCAAGCGACCTTCTGAGACCCAAGACGGTTCCTGCGGCCGGCACAGCCATCATCGTTGTTCGGCCGAGCCCGATCGGCTCGATTATTCGTGCGGCAAGCGGAGTGTCGGCAATGGCGATTGTCGGCCAGCTCACCCTTCTTGCTGCAATCCCGGTTTTGGCGCGGCTCTATTCGCCGGCCGATTTCGGCGTCTTTACGATTTACCTGTCGATCGTGAATATACTCGCCGGGGTCGCGGCATTGCGCTTCGAGGCTTCGCTCTATGGGGTCAAGGGGAGCGCGCAGGCCTATGTGACGGTCAAGCTTATTCTCTTGGCTGTGTTCGTGACGACCGTCCTGGCCTTTTCGGCCGGACAGATGCTGTCGAACCTTGCTCCCGATCGCCTCGGCTCGCTCGCCTGGCTCATTCCGATTGGAATGGGAGGCGCAGGTCTGGTCGAAGCCATGAACTGCTGGAGTCTGCGTGCCGGGCTTTTGCGCGATTTTGCTCTCGGGCGCCTGATCCTGCCGGCGAGCATGGCTGCAATGCAATTGGCTTTCGGCATCGCCAACCTCGGCGGCGAAGCCATGATCCATGCGCATATTCTGAGCCAGTTCGTCTTCATCGGGCTGATCGGCTGTCGGGTGATGAGTTGGGAGGATTTGCGTGGCATCGCCTGGGCACCTTGGCGTGCGGTGCTGGAAAAGGCTCGGCGGGAATACAAATTTCCTCTGTTCGATATTCCCGCAACGCTCGCGAGCATAGCAATCAACAATCTTCCAGCAGTCCTTGTCGGCGGGCTGTTCGGCACCGCATTTGCCGGATATTTGGGCGTGGCCGCGCGGCTGGTCACCGGTCCGGTGACGCTGATCGCCACACCGCTCAGCAATGTTTTTGTCGCCGAAGCAAACCGGAACAGCAATCGTGGACACCTGCTTGGTGTGGCGCGCGGGCTTCTCCTGCTGGCCGCCGCCTTTACCGCGGTGCCGATCTTGCTGCTCGGCCTCGCCGCGCCTTATGTGGTCGTTCCGCTTCTGGGCGAGCCTTGGATGCCCACTGCGGAAATCATGACCGCACTGGCGCTGATGGGCGCGGCACAGGCGTTGTCGACTCCGCTCAGCGACGTTCCCGCTCTGTTACGGCGGCAAGGAACAAGACTGGTCATCGACCTCGCACGGGCGGTTCTCGTGTTTGGCCCGCTGCTCGCCGGCGCCCAGGCGGGCTGGCAGCCAGTCACCGTCATCTATTTCATGGCCGCCGGCGGCGCGTCGGGTTTCGCTCTGAAAATGGCAGCATCACTGTACCTGTTGACCCACGACCCTCAACCAGCAGGCGCTGCAACGTGCGTCCAACATGAATGTCTCGAGGAAAAAACACCATGAATTCGTCGTCGATTGACAACCTTCAAGCGGCAGTTGCGGTCACCCAGCATGACCGGGCCGATGTCTCATGGTCACGCCCTTTCATCTCGGTCGGGATACCAACCTTTCGTCGACCGGATACGATCCGCAGGGCGATCGACAGCGTCTTGGGCCAGGATTACTCCGATTGGGAGTTGGTCGTGAGCGACGACGAGGGACCGGAGGGCGAGACCTGGGCTATCGTGACCGACTACGCACGGAGCGAACCTCGCATCCGCATTATCGAAAACAGTCGAGGTCGCGGTCAGGTGGAGAACACCAACAACGCTATGCTGGCTTGCTCCGGACGATGGATCAAGTTGCTGCATGACGATGACTGGCTTGCGCCAGGTGCACTCAGGACATTCGCCGAAGTTGCCAAACAGTACCCCTCAGTCGCCTTCATGACGTCAGCGGCAAACATAATCGAGGACAAGCGAGTGCGATTTCGCCAAGTCCCCAAGGAGCAGGAACCGATCTCGCTTTATTCCAGCCAGCAGTGCCTGATGGACCTCTATCTGGTGCGTGCGACACGCTGCCTGGGGATTATTCCATCCACATTGTTGATCAACAGCGACGTCATTCGTGCCGGCTGCTTGATGCGCACGCACAAAGAGATTCCGGCCGGAGTGGATCAACTGTTCTTCGTCGATCTAGCCAGCCATGGGGACATGGTGGCGATAAGCGATCCGCTTACCTTTTACGATGCGACGAACCATCCAAGCATTACAACGTCAAAGAGTTTCCGCGAGGTCGACGAAGTGACCCTCGCCGTCAAGCAGCTTAACTGGAATCTCATCAAGGACCGCAACCATCTCCCGCCTCCCGAGACATTGCTGCGGGCATTGCGGGTTGCTCGTATTCCCATGAGGTTCCACCAGCAGTCCTGGTTGACCACGTTCCTGGACGGGATTCAGATCTTCCGGCCTTCCGTCATGAAGGTGGCGGGCTGGCACGTGCTTAACCACGTGTTTGCAATCCGCCCAAGATTGGGCCGGGTGCGCACACGACGGCGGTAGGGTGAGTCTGGCGGACAAGCACGCCGGCAACAGATTGCGCGCGCACAAGCCTGTTGCGCGCGCGCATGGTACGGCCGTTATCTCACGGCAGGACGCATATGCGCCCAAGAAGAGCTACCAGTTCCGCCTGGCGCCGAGTTTCGGTCTTGGCGAACAGCGACGCCAGCTGTGACCTTATCGTGGTCCGGCTCAAGCGCCGCTTGCGGGCTATCTCCAAAGGGGCATCGCCCTGCGCCAAGCGCAGCGCGAGTTGCGTTTCGGCACTCGTCAGACCAAACATTCTTTGCAGCGTCTGGGGATTTGGCCCGGACCTGTTTTCACGATCCAGCAGCGCCACGATACTCGTCGCGTCAGGCGTTGCTATGCCCTTCTCGTTCAAAACCAAGGGCCTGTCGCCCATGCCGCGGATCACCACCCATGAAAGCGTGCCGGGAAGAAAATTCCCCGGCACGTTTGCGATCAGCCGCCTCAGAGCAACCGACACCTTGCCGGCCGTATCAGCTGCCTCGCCCTCGCGCTCCAAGGTGTTTTGAGCGGCTGAATTCCACTCCATGACCTTCCTGTCGCTGTTCAGGATCAGATAGCCACACCCGATGCGATCAAGCATTCCCACAACAGATGCAAGGCTGCTCTGCTTTGGCTCGACGGCCACGCCGTCGAACCTTTGTGGTGCTTGGTGCCAGGCGGAACCATGGCCACCCTGCGTTCTCAAGGCCGAGACGGGCTTTCCCCCGAAACCTCCATATTGGCGACCAAGAACTCCATCATCTTGCCTACCAACCAATGCCATTTTCTTACCTCCCGCAAAACGGCAACGCCCCCTAGTCAAAAGGAGGTGCCTTAAACATGTCAGTCAGGTCGCTTGGAGAGTTGCGGTCAGATCCGCCCCCGACATCGGACAAAATGCGCGCTACAATCCCGGGGAACAATCCTGCGGTCGGACTAGTCTGTACGCTTTTCGGTCTAATCTCGACGGACTAGTCAGAAGGTTCTAATCTGGCACATGCGTTTGCATTCGCTCAGTTTGCACCCGAACAGCTCAAGCAAGTTGCTAACCCACCTTGCCTCGATGTCGCTCCTGATCGCGACACTTGCAGTGGAGACAGCGCTGCCGGCGTCTCTGGCATACGACATCAGCTTTTTTGAGTTTGTTCCCACCATTATTGCCATCTCATATCTCGAAGATCGCCTGGTCGCCCTTGCGGCAACGTTTGTGATGGCGGCTGTCGGCTTGTTGGCGCGGGATATCCTGAACAATCCAATTGACGTCGAGGTTTGGATTAGGGCCATTCTGCTGCTGGTTGCAGGCGGGATGATCGCCCTGACTTTCCACCGGCAGAGGCAGGACTACCGCACCCTTTTGCAGGTTGCAGAGGCCAGACTCGTGGCCTTGGAGGCAACCGAAAACAGCTATCGCTGGGCATTCGAACGTGCCGCCATTGGCTTTGCCAACATGAGCGAGAACGGAGAGTTGCAACGGTCCAACAAACGTCTTTGTGAGATGACAGGGTATGTCGAGGAGGAGCTTTCGAGTCTGCCGCTCAGGGCACTCGTCCATCCTGACGACAACCACACTTTGGCGGAAGCGTTGACTAGCCTCAAAGACACGACTTCTTTCGGCTCGGAGATCCGTCTCCTGAGAAAGGATGGCACGGTTTTGTGGACAAGATTGGCGCTGTCTTTGGCCGTGCCAGCCGATGCTCTCCCTCAAAGCATCTTTGTAATGGTGGACGATATATCTGGAGAGCGAACCGCCCGCGAGGCACTCCAGGCTCAAAAGGAATGGTTGGACCTAGCACTGTCGTCCAGCCGATTGGGAACGTGGCGTATAGATTTCGAGAGTGGGTCCGTGAATGGCTCAGCCGCGTTCTGGGAAATGATGGGACTGGCACCCGCGCCGAGCCGTCCATTGCAGGAATTGGCCGCGGTCGTTCACCCGGCCGACTTGCCTAATCTGGCGGCCCCGGGAGAACTTGCATCAGGCGCCAACTATGATGCGGAGATCCGCATCAGGCGAGCTGGCGGGCATATCCGCTGGATTGCTCTTCGGGGCCGGGACGAATTGCGCGACGGTCGTGCACAGCGAATAGGAGTCGCCGCGGATCTCACCGATCGACGCATAACCATTCTGCTGCGGGCTGCGGCGAAGAAGCGAGAGCGGGCCATGCTTGAACAGCGCCATAGGCTCAACAATCTGTTTCCGGTGATCACGGCGCTTGTAAATATGGTCGGTGCCCCCGACAACGATATTGCCCGTTACAAGCAGACACTGATCGAAAAAATCGGCGCACTCCAGGCGACGCATCTGCTTCTTTCACGCGATGGCAGCCTGTCGGCTTCCCTCCGTGACCTCATTGCTCAGGAATTGCAGCCCTATATGGGGACGCACAACATTTCGATCAGTGGACCCGAAGTAAAAATGGCAGAGGGTTCGGCTGAGAGCTTCGCAATGATCGTTCACGAACTTACGACCAATTCCGTGAAGCATGGGGCTCTCGGCACTCCGGCAGGCCGGATCGAGGTCGTGTGGCAATTCGCAGCCCAAGAGCCCGGCGCCGACATAGTGTTTGAATGGTCGGAATCGGGAGAGCGCCGGGTCTCCACCTCGGCTCGGCGTGGCTTTGGGTCGTTGATTATTGGAGCTGACGGTGAACCTATCGTGGGCCACTCTTCCAAGCTTGAGATGCTGGATCACGGACTGAAATATTCGGTCCGGCTGCCGCCAAGAGCAATCGGCGCTAGTTGACGTCTCTGGCGGCCCATGTCTTCAGCAGAACCGCGGCCTCTGTCCGATTTCGTGCCCCAAGTTCGCGCAGGACGGCGGCGGCATGAATCTTCGTCGTCGCTTCTGCAATTTCAAGAGAGCGGGCAATCTCTTTGTTCGAGTAGCCTTCGGCCATCAACCTGAGGACTTCCTTCTGTCTGGACGTAAGCCTGCCCAGATTGTTGACGCTGGTGTTCCTGTGGGGCATTTGCGTGGGAGCCGCGGATGGAAGGCGTACCGACTCCTTGGGCCTTTGTGAAAGAAGTGCCGGAACGTAAATACGGCCGGCCAGGATTTCGTTCACCGCCAGGACCACCTCCTCGTCCGTTTGGGATTTTACGATATAGCCATGAAGCCCAATCGAAAGGGCAGTTAGAATCTCGGCGCGTGAATCCGTCCCCGAAACAATTGCAAACCGTGTGTCGGGATGAGCCGGTAAGACGTCGCGAAGATCATCCTGACCCGACAGTCCCGGCATGTTCAGGTCGAGGATGGCGAGATCGACGGGCGCCCGATCTTCAAGCAGGCTTAAGACGGTATCAAAACACGCCGCTTCGAATATTTCCAAGTCTGGCATGCCGGCCATCAATGCCAGTCGCAGCCCACGACGATACAGGCCGTGATCGTCGGCGATGATAATACGATACATGAACCACCCACCTTTTGGCAGCCCCGCATGTGTCCCTAGCTGCCGAAACCTCCGTCTGGATGGACCGTACGGTGACCCAACACAGATCAGCCGCCCGCTGATCCCCCGTATGTCGACGCTCGCCGCCGCCCATCCGCATATTTCAACTTTCTAATATAGCTTACACTCGCACGCATTTCAGGGCCAGATATTGAACTGTTTTTTTCGTACGAATGGTAGCGATGCCCTTCCGAGAAGGTCGTTACCGGCGCCGGACATGCGCAGAGCAGTTGCCAGTCGAGCGGCTACAGCTCCCCAGCGCTGATTGATCGCCCTGCCGCGCCATGCCCTGCCGGCTGGAATATTGAAATCAAAAGGCCGGGAAAGTGCCATTCAAATGCACGACGACGCCTTCTCGGGCGCCACTTACCATCGCTGCACTCCGGAGAGGCGAAGCCAACACTGGCGTACCTTCCGGCCGGGTGGGCTGGACCCATCACACCGCGACAGTCGTATCAACAGGAGGACGAGATGAAAGCGGTCATTCAGTGCGGTGGAATGGGAACACGCCTTCGGCCTTTCACATCCATCTTGCCCAAGCCTCTCATGCCGATCGGTGCTCGACCGGTTCTTGAATTGCTTTTGAAGTGGCTGCGACGGAACGGCATTCAGGATGTCTACGTCACGACCGGCTATCTGGGGCACTTGATCCGCACCGTATGCGGAGACGGATCACAGTGGAATCTAAGGATACGCTATACCCAGGAGCTGGAACCTCTCGGCACTATTGGCCCGCTCTCCCTGATCAGGGAGGAACTGGACGAGCCGTTCATTGTTCTCAATGGGGACGTACTTACCGATCTCAGTCTCAGCCGGTTTGTGGCGTCACACCGCACTCATACGGATCCAGTCACCATAGCCACAGCTTCCCGCATCATCAAGATGGACTTCGGCGTCATCGACGAGGTCGGCAACACTGTTAAAGTATTCCGCGAGAAACCGACGCTGACTCATCTGGTAAGTATGGGAATATATTGCATGAATCCAGATGTTTTCCGTTTTATACCTGACGGCATCGCCTTCGGATTCGACGACCTCATGCTGCAGATGATGCAAAACGGCACGAATGTGCACGTCTACAAACATGACGGGCTTTGGCTGGATATCGGACGCGTTGAAGATTTTCAAAACGCACAAACGATTGCCTGGGAAGAGCAGTCCGCATCGATCGAGGTCTCGGCAGCGGCCGCTTGAGGGCTGAACGCCCTGCCGCGCCAACATGAGGAGGTCGTAATGCTCTTGGTCAGCGCTCCTATTCTTGGCTTTCCGGAAAAGGCAGCCCTGGCCAAAGTTGTCGACAGTGGGTGGCTGACGATGGGGGACCAGGTAAGAGCCTTTGAAGAGGCCTTCGCAGCCGTGCATGATGCGGTCGATTGCGTCGCCGTCAGCTCTTGCACCGCCGCCCTGCATCTCATTCTCCATGGACTTGGGATCGGCCCCGGAGACGAAGTGCTGGTTCCCTCGCTGACCTTCGTGGCGACCGCGAATGCAGTGCTGTACGTAGGAGCAACACCGGTATTCGTCGACATAGAGTCGGCCGAAGTGCCACTGATGTCCCTAAGCGACGCGGAAGCCAAGTGCACCGGACGTACCAAGGCTGTCATTCTCGTCCACTTTGCCGGCTATCTTGCCGACCGGGAAGAATGGCAGAGATTTGCCCGTGTGCGAGGACTGCATATCGTCGAGGATGCCGCGCATGCTCCCGGCCTTAAGGAGGTGGGGACTTACGGTGCGGCCGCGGCCTTCAGCTTCTACGGCAACAAGAACATGACCACCGCGGAAGGTGGAGCCGTTATCGCCCGGGATGCACAGCTCCGTGAAGCGATCCGCCAGGCTCGCGGACATGGGATGACCAGTGGCACACATCAGCGGCTGAACAGCCGCACGCCGCAATACGACGTGACGATGCTCGGTTTCAATTATCGCATGGACGAATTGCGCGCCGCTATTGGCTTGGTCCAACTTCAAAATCTGCAGGAATGGAATGAAATCCGGCGCATATTGGTCGTCCTCTATCGGCGTCTGATCGCAGATTACTGCTCGGCTGTGACAGTCCCGTTCGGCAAACCGCGGACCTCGGCCTACCACATCATGCCTGTCCTCCTGCCGCATGACGTCGACCGGCAAACGGTGATCGACCATCTGCGAACGAAGGGGATACAGACCACAATCCACTATACGCCCGTGCACCAGATGACGCTTTATCGCCAAATGTTCACAGAAATCCATCTGCCGAAGACCGAGGACTTCGCGCAGCGGGAATTGACGATTCCACTACACCCGCAAATTACGGCAAGTGCGATCGAGTCGGTGGTTGTCGCATTAGCCACGGCGATTGAAAGCAGCGGGCGTGCGGGAGCTGCGGCATGAACGCACTCGACGTGACCATGCATCGGCCCGCCGTAGCTGGCACCAGCCACGGAATTGCCAGACGCGCGATGGACATCATCCTCGCTGCAGCAGCGGGAATGGTACTCGCTCCACTGATGCTCCTGATTGCCGTTGCGCTCTTTGTCGAAGGTGGTTGGCCGGTGTTTTTCGTACAGACGCGCCTGGGCGCCGGCGCAAAACCGTTTCGCATGTACAAGTTCCGCAAATTCAAGACGACAGCCGATCCTTTCGGCCTTGCGCTGACCATGAACGATGACAGCCGCATGACGCGGGTAGGCCGTTTTCTCGCGGCAACGAAACTTGATGAACTGCCCCAACTGTGGAACGTTTTCACGGGGGACATGGCAATTGTCGGGCCGCGGCCGGAAAGCCTTGCCTTCGCCGATTGTTTCCGCGGCGGCAATGAAGCTGTCCTACAGTGGAAGCCTGGCCTGCTCGGCCCAACGCAGGTTCTCTTCCGTCACGAAGCCTGTTTTTACCCGCCCTCCCTTGATCCGCTCCTGTTTTATCGAGAGGTCCTGTTCCCGGCCAAGGCAACGATCGACCTCGCCTACTATCCGCGGCGCACGATTGCATCGGACCTCGTCTGGATAATGCGGGGCTTCAGGGCGGTTTTCGGCGTGTCCCTGCCTCCCGCGGCAAGTGGGTAGAGTTGGCAAGCGAGGAGTTTGGCATGAATGGATTGTTGTTCGTTCGCCAGTTTGACGGCTCACACGATCGAAGGAGTGCACGGTCGTGAACTATCGCGGCAGGAAGGTCCTGGTCACGGGTGCGGATGGATTTATCGGATCCCACCTCACGGAAGCGCTGGTGCGCGAAGGTGCCGATGTCACGGCACTGGCCCTCTACAACTCGTTCGACAGCCATGGCTGGCTGGATGATTTGCCCGACCACGTTCGAAGCCAGTTGCAATGCATTCGTGGCGATGTTCGTGACAGCGCGTTCATCAACCGGATCGTGCGCGGCCAGGCGGTGGTGTTTCATCTGGCTGCGCTGATTGCGATTCCCTATTCCTACGCTGCTGCCCAATCCTATGTGGAGACCAATGTGCTGGGCACCGTGAATGTCCTCGAAGCGGCACGCCACTGGGAAACCGAGCGCATTGTGCATACGTCCACGAGCGAGGTTTATGGCACCGCTCTGACCATGCCGATCCACGAATCCCACCCGTTGCAGGGACAGTCCCCCTACTCCGCATCCAAGATTGGCGCGGACATGATGGCGGCGTCTTATGCCAGGTCCTTCGATGTGCCGGTGGTCATCCTGCGACCGTTCAATACATACGGGCCGCGCCAGAGCGAGCGGGCCATCGTGCCGACCCTGATAAGGCAGGCTCTGGACGAGAACTGTCCGGCGATCATGGTCGGCGACACCAGCCCTATCCGCGACCTTACCTTTGTGGAAGACACTGCGGCGGCATTTGTGGCGGCAGGGGCCGCCAAGCTTGAATTTGGCCATGCCTACAATGCCGGCAGCCAGCGCGCCGTCAGTGTCTCGGACGTTTTGGAGTTGGTGCTCGAGTTGAGTGGCACCAGGAAACCGGTCCGTCGCGACGAAAGCCGGATGCGGCCGCAGAACTCCGAGGTTCGCGCGTTGCTCGCCGATTCCTCGAACCTTGAAAGTAAGGTCGGATGGCGGGCGCATACAAGCCTGCGTGACGGTCTGGAAAGAACCATCGAGTGGTGGCGTTCGCGCCTCAGCGAGGGCCGCGTCCGTCGCGAAATGAGCTATATGACATGACCTTTCCGCGGCTCATACCGGCTGTGCTGCTGATGGCCGCTCTGCTGGCGCTACATACAGCCGGAAACCGGCCGAGCGGTGCGGCAGGCACGGAGCCGGCAATGGATCTGCCCTCTTACCTGAAACCTGCAACCGATCCGGCGACAGGGATCAGCTTCACTCGGATCACCAAGCCCGGAGCTCTTGGCGGCGGAATTGTCTGCGGCAAAATATATTGCAGTCATCGGTACTCGAGCGCGCAAGCGTGGAATGCCGATCAGAGCCTCCTCGTCCTCATGAACGGCTGCAACGGCATGTGCTTCCTCGACGGGAAAAACTACGTTCCTTTGTTCCATCGCAACAAGCCGGGTGAGTGCGAATGGCACCCTCGAAACGCGGACCTGATGATTTGTGTCGATGATCAGAATATCTCGACCTGGGCGCCCCGCAGCAATCGTGAGGACATAGTTTTTGCCGCTGCGAAATATCGGGATCTCAAATTCGGCCCGTCCAAGGGAAATCCAAGTCGTGACGGCAGCCGCATTGCCGTACGCGCGACCCGCGATGATGGTGCTGCCGTCGCCTTCGCATATGATCTCGACCGGCGTCTGAAATACCCGGACATCAATCTCGCCCAGGTTGCCGGAACGACCAGTTCCTGCACCATTTCTCCGCTTGGAGAAAACATCCTGTGTTTCCAAAACCTGGCCGACGGCACCGAGCAGCGAGCCATTTTCGCAATCGACGGCACCTTGCGCCAGACGTGGAAGGACCATCATCGGCCCGGCCATGGCGATATGACTCTCGACGCGGACGGCAGCGAAATTTACGTCGGAATCAGCAAATCCAGCCCGGACAAGTATCAGGTGATCAAACGTCGGCTGTCCGATGGAAAGGTCACGTCGCTCATGAAGTTCGGCGAGGCCGAGCATGCGTCGCTGCGCGCCTTGGACCGGCCCGAATGGGCATTCATGAGTTACGGGGGCAATCCCGAGGAGGTTCGAAGCCAGCCGGACTGGGCTCCATACTCGCGCGAGGTGATCGCGCTGCGTGTCGACGGCAGTCGAGAGGCCCGACGGATCGTGCAGACGCGAAATGCTCCGTTCGATTATTGGAGCGAGACACACGCCTCCCCGTCCCCTGATGGGTCGCAAGTGATCTGGTCGAGCAATTGGGGGGTACCGGGCGGACCGGTCTACGAATTCGTCGCCCATCTCGATTGGCCGCCGCAGCCGGATCTGAATCAAAAGGAGATTGCCACCAATGGCCTTCGTTAGCCGAATTTCCTTTGCAGCACTTGTCGGATGCCTAGCCTTGAGCAGCGCAACCGCGGCCGAAGCGCCGGCCGCCTACAAGCTCTCCCCCGGCGACACGGTGGAGATAGGAATTGCCTCCATAGCGGAACGAACGCAACGCGCGGTTGTCCAGATGGATGGCTCGATCGCGCTGCCCGAGTTCGGGATGATCCCGGTTGGCGGGTTGACGCCGGCCGAATTGCAGACGCGCATGGAAGCGGTGCTGCCAACCAAGATCGTCCACCAGCGTCTGCCTGATGGACGGGAGCAAATGATCGTCATCAAGCCGAGCGACGTCACGGCCGTGATCGCGGAGTACCGGCCGATCTACGTGACTGGCGATGTGCTGACGCCAGGGCAGCAGGCTTACCGGCCACTCATGACAGTCCGGCAGGCGATTGCGGTCGCCGGCGGTTTCAGCCTTCTGCGGTCGCGGGCAAGCCAAAGCGGACCTGATCCCGTTGATCTGCGACGCGACTACGAGTCGATCTGGGGGGATTACATCAGGGACTACTTTCATGGCGCCCGTATCCGCGCCGAACTTCAGAACCAGGCAGAATTTGACATGCAGCCGCCGCAGGGCTCGCCCCTGTCGAATGTATTGATATCGGCGGTCGCGCAGGCGGAAGCGGAGGGTCTCAGAATTTCGCTGAACAATTTTCAACAGGAGCAAAGCTATCTCGACAAGACCGCCAAGGATGCCGAGGCTGAGGTCGAGGTTCTGCTCAAGCGCGAGCAGACGGAAGCGGCAGCGGTGAAACAGGATGAGGACGATCTGGCGCGGGTCACCAAATCGTTCGAATCGGGCAACCTGACCAACAGCAGGCTCGCCGATGTCAGACGTGCGGTGCTGATGTCGTCGAGCCGGGCGCTCGAGACCTCGGTCGAACTCATGAGAACGCGGCGCCAGCAGGAAGACTTCGTCAGGCAGCAGGAACGCAATGAAAATCAACGAAGGATCGGCCTTCTGAACGAGTTGAGGGACACCGACCTTCGCCTCGCCGAGACCACTGCAAGGCTCCACGCAGCCAGCCAGAAACTTCAGCCATCAGGGGCGTCCGCTCTTCCGCTGCCGGTCGCCGGCGAAACCTTCCAGGCGCGGATCACAATAACCGGTGGAGCCGGCGACGCGTCGAGAAGTCGACCGGTCGACCAGGACACTGAGGTCGCGCCTGGAGACACCATCGAGGTGAGGTTCAGCAGCGACCTGCAGAGCGCGGCGATCCAGTAGTTGCGCGACGTGAACCGACCCGGGAACGACGGTGGCTGATGCCTCGCCTCACGGCATGAAGACCCGGGCGACCTGAGAAATCGGGCATGGGAAAATCAAGAAAGCGGGGTTGTCGTGATTGGTGAAATAGATGTCGCCAGCGCCTACATCACCGGCGGCATCGGCTTCATGGGGCTGAAGTTGGTTGTCGCGCCCGGTGTGCTCGTCCCTCGCCCGGAGACGGAATTGCTCGGCAGCACCGCCCTCAATGTGCTTCGTGAACTTAATCGGCCGGTCCCGCGTGTCGTGGACATGTGCTGCGGAGCGGGCAATCTCGCCTGCGCCATTGGATACAAAGTCCCCACCGCGCGCGTCTGGGCGAGCGATCTCACTGACAGCTGTGTCGAAACCACCTGCCGGAATGTCGCCCATCTTGGCCTGGCCGGACGCATTTCGGTGCTGCAGGGCGACCTGTTCAATTCCTTCTCGGGTCTGGAGCTCGAAGGCACGATCGATCTGGTCGTTTGCAACCCGCCTTACATCTCCGAGAAGCGGCTCGAAAACGACCGCGCGCATCTGATGGAACTTGAACCACGTGAGGCATTCGCTGCCGGGCCTTACGGCCTGAGCATTCACATGCGGGTGATCAAGGAGGCGCGGCGCTATCTGCGGCGAGGTGGCATGCTGCTTTTCGAGGTCGGGCTTGGCCAGGACCGGCAGGTCATGAGTTTGGTTGAGCGTTCCCAAGCCTACGAGAGCATTCGCGCGGTTGCAAACAAAGCCGGTGAAGCCAGGGTGGTTTGTGCACGGGCCAAAGCGCCAGCGTGAGCCGCGCCATGGGTTTGCGCGCTCGGTTGGGAGGACGCCCTTAAAGCGTAGCTCAGCGATCAGTTTTCCTTGCTGAGCACGTAACGTGCAATTCCCTGGATGGAATCGAAATTCTCAGGCAGAAGTTCACTGTCCTCGACAGTGATGCCGAATGTCTCCTCGACGAAGCCGATAACTTCAAGCACTCCGGTCGAGTCTATGATGCCCTGGTCGAGCAACGACGTTTCAACCTCCAGGGCACGCGGGTCGGCCACGTAGAAATTTGACGCCAGAAAGGCGCGTATCTGATCGCTGTAGGTGTCAATTCTGTTGTTCGTGCTCAGCATTGAATTGGCCTCCGATCCAAATGATTTCCAGGTGTCGCTTTATGAAAGCGCTATTTTCTTGAGCTTGCCCGTGTCCGTCATCGGTAGACTGGACACAATCTGGATGGACTTCGGAATCATGAAGTTTTCCAGCCGCTTCTGACATTCCATCCGCAGCTGCTTTTCGCCCATGATCGTTCCTTGCTCCATGACGACAAACGCTTTCACTGCTTGCCCCAGGAGGTCGTCGGGAACTCCAACGACCGCAGCTTCCCGTACTCCCGGGATTTCCATCAGCACGTTTTCGACTTCCCTGGGCGCCACCTTTTCTCCCCGCGATTTTATGATCTCATCGCTGCGGCCGACAAAATAGAGGTAGCCTTCTTCGTCCATTCGGCAGTAGTCGCCGGTGTACAGAACCTGCTCGCCGGGCAAAGGGCCAGGCTTGAGCTTCCTCGCGGTAGCCTCCGGCTTACCCCAGTAGCCCTTCATGACCGTTGCCCCGCGAATGATCAGCTGGCCGACGACATTGGGACCGACCCTTCGGTCATCCTCATCGACAATCCACATTTCGGTGTTCGGGATGGCGATCCCCACGCTCAACGGTTTCCGCGCAAGATCTTCCGGCGGAAGATAGGTGCAGCGTTTGCATTCGGTCAGGCCGTACATCGAATAGATGCGAGCATCGGCAAACAGTTCCTGGAGCAGGCGAATGTGCTTGAGCGGCAGTGCCGCGGCAGTGTTCGTGACATACCTTACGCTTGCAAAATCATCTGCCTTCAGCGTCTTGAGATCCGACAGCGCGGCAAAGATGGTTGGCACGCCGGGAAAGCCTGTAACTCTCTCCCTTTCGATGATCGCAAGTATCTGTGCGGGGAAGGCAAACGAGCGCTCGAGGACCAAGCGCGCCCCGGTACGGAATGCCATTATCATCTGATAGAGGCCGTAGTCGAAGGCCAGGGGCAAGACATTGAGGATCACATCGTCTTCGCCAAGTTCGAGGTACGAGGCAATCGACGTGCAGGCTGCCATCATGTTCCTGTGCGTCAGCATCACGCCTTTGGGTTCGCCGGTCGAGCCCGACGTGTAGATGATGGCTGCGAGATCGATATCGATGCGGCGGCGGGCCGGCGCTTTGCCGTGGCCGGCAGCCGCCTCATCCCAGCGCACGGCATGCGGCAATCCCCGGAGCTCGGCGACGTCCACCGGACCGGAGACGATGAGCCGCCGCAGCGACGGACAGTTACGCGCCGGTTCAGTAAAGATTGCCTGCAAATGTTTGTCGGTGATCAATGCTGCCGGCAGGCAATCGTTGAGCAAATACCCCAGCTTGTCGCTCTTGGTGAGCGGATTGACGATGCACACAACGGCGCTCGCCTTGAGAACCGCCCAGAAGCTGACCACGGTCTCGACGGTGTTGTCGGCGAAGATCATGACGCGGTCACCGGGGGCGACCCCGGACGTGACGAGATGATGGGCGACCGCGTTGGAGCGTGTCTCAAGCTCATCATAGGCGAGCCGGTGCCCGCCGCACACCAGCGCCACCTTGTCGCCGAGCCGGCCGGCCGAATGGCTGAGGTAGTCGTGCAGCAGAGGGACGGCGCCATGCATCATACCAGCACCTCTTCCCTGTGCAGGCGATCGACATCTATCCTGAGGTCGACCGCACGCCCGCTTGATGGACGGTTTGCGACAAACTGCTGATGGAGGAGCTGCGTCGACAGCACGCCGACCAGCGCCATGTTGTCCGAGTTGGACAGATCGCCATCGCCGGTCTTGGCAGCGCATTTGTCCAGCAGGCGCGCGACCGAGTTCGGATCAAAGACATTCGCCGCGCGCAGGGCAGTCTCCGAGAGTGCTTCGCGGACATAGGCGGGTGCGCTATCGCCCATGAAGCAAAGTGCGTTGGGCGCCCGGTAGGGCTGCTTCTTGCGGGCCACGACTTCCGCGGGGACGATCGATTTCGCCACACGCTTCAGCACGTGTTTCTCATCCAGAATGCGCAGCTTGTAGTCGGCCGGTAGCGAATTCGCCAAGGCCACGAGCCTGTCGTCCAGGAACGGGAAGCGCCCCTCGACGGAGTGGGCCATCAGCATCCTGTCACCCTGAGAGGAGAGCAGGTAGCCCGACATCAGCGTCCTGATCTCAAGATACTGGTCCTGCGCGAGAGGACCCCATCGTTGGAACTCTTCGGGCAGGCGGCCGAGCAGGTCAGCCACCACGTCGCGACGCGCCGTTTCGGCGTGCATGTCGGCCGAGAACAGCCGTTTTATGGCGCTGGTGGTGCGCCAGCGGGTATCATGCGCGAAGCCGGGCGCGCCATATGCATGGAGACCGTGTCCAAAGAACTGGCGCGCCATCGCCTGCTGCTTGACCGGCGAGCGGCTCAGATAGGGGTAGAGGCGTTCCAGCAGTCGCGCGCGGCGGGCGGATGCGGGCTGCCGCCCCCAGAAGCGGCGGACCTTGCCTTCCCGGAACAGGTCGTAGCCGGCGAACATCTCGTCGGCCCCCTCGCCGGTCAGCACGACCTTGATACCATGTTCGCGCACCAGCCTAGAGAGAAGGAACAACGGCGCCGGCGCCGTCCTGAGAATCGGACGCTCGGCGTGACGGATCACATCTGGGAAGATGTCGGCGATGTCACCGCGCGAAACCATCACCTCGTGGTGCTCGCCGCCGCTCGCACCGGCAACCAGCCGCTGGTAACAGGTTTCATCATACTCGGCGTCAGCAAAACGCAACGAGAAAGTCTGGAGCGGCGCGCCGGCGAAGCGCCTCCCGAGCATGGCGACAAGTGAGCTGTCGAGCCCGCCGGAAAGGTAGCAGCCGACCGGCACGTCCGCCTTGACCATTCTAAGCGCCGTCGCGGCCTGCAAGGCGCCGCGCACTTCGTCCACCGCATCCTCCAGCGAGCCCCTGAAGGTGCCATGGGCCAGGTCCTCGATCTCGGGATAGCAAGGTTTCCAGAAAGCGTGCTCACGAACGCTGCCATTGTCATAGATGCGGACATGGCCGGGGGTAAGTTCCTGTATCCCCTGAAATACGCCTTGCGGCGGTACGACCGTCCACAGCGTGAAAGTCTGGTCGACCCCCGCCGGATCGAAGGCCCGCGGTATCGCCGGGTCGGCTGCGAAGATGGCCTTAACTTCGCTGGCGAAATGCAGGCGGCCAGCGTGTTCGCACAAATGCAGCGGGCAGATGCCGAACCGATCGCGCGACAGGACGAGGCGGCCTGTCAGCGAGTCCCAAATGGCGAGTGCCCATTGCCCGTTCAGCCGCTCGAACGCGCCCACACCCCAGGCGCGGTAGGCATGCACGACGACCTCCGTATCGCTGCGGGTGCGGAAACGATGTCCCAGGGCTATGAGTTGGTCACGCAACTCGACGTAATTGAAGATCTCGCCGTTGAAGACGATCCAGGTGGTATTGCCTGTGTCGGCGAGAGGCTGCTGTCCGGTCGAGAGATCGATGACCGACAGGCGGGTATGCGCCAGCCCTGCTCGCCTGTCGCGATAAAGGCCGCTTTCGTCCGGACCTCGATGGGAGAGCGCGGCTGCCATTCTCAGAAGCGCGGCTCGTGAAGGAGGCTCCGCAGCCGCGTTCAGCGCCATAATTCCGGCGATGCCGCACATGGGTCAATCCCTGTCTATCGCAGCGGACACCTGTGGCCGTGCGTGGAGATAGCGGGCGGCGCGGCGTTTGCTGACGATATCCTTATAGACCTTCTCGACCTGCGCGGCAGTGAGGCCAGCGGCGGCGGCAACCACGCCGGCCGAAATTCCGTGATTCATGCCGTAGAGGCACA
>NZ_RZTB01000006.1:0-116552 GCF_003997735.1 Mesorhizobium sp. M7A.F.Ca.MR.148.00.0.0
TTTCGTGAATCCAGTTGTCCCCTGTCGGCGGCACCTCGACAAGCGTGGGGAACATTGGCCGGATGAACTTCAACATACGCGAACTCGGACAGGACCGAATTTAAATCAGAATAGGCTAAAATAGTTGCAAAGGAATGCACCAGGCACTTGGGCAGGTGTTCATGCCACACCCGTTTCGGCCGGCGTCAGGGAACGATTCCGTCCTCCCTGTGTTTCAATCTCATGACAAACATCCCGAAACGCCAGGGAATCGCGATGGAGGCCGAAGTCGCCAGTGCCAAGCAACGCCTGGAACGGGCCGAGCTCGCGATTCAGCGCTCGAAAGAGATGGTGGCTCAAAACATTGAGCGTTCCGGCAGGATACGGCGTTTGGTCGAGGCCGCCATACAAGATCGATAGACTCCCGAGCAACAAAGGAACCCGTGCAGGCAGAATCAAGCCGGCGCAGGCCAACTCTGCGACAAGCGCTGGCCCGTCCTTACGTGGAACCCGGCGCTACTTTCGCTGTTCTCCTCTCAGGAGGAACAACCATGCCAGATGACAAAAGCAAGCGCGATTTTCGTGACCGCGACCGCGTATCGGGCGACGAGGAATACGAGGTCGGCTATCTCGCCAGCAAATTCCAGCTTACCATCCCTGAAGTCCGGGAACTTATCAAAAAGCACGGCAACGACCGTGAGACGCTGGAGCGCGAAGCGAAAGCACTAGGCAGTCGATAACGAGCTAACGTCGCCAATCCCAAGGCTAAACCGCTCGTATCGCGCGAAGACCCGCCGTGCTGGCCTTGCACGACGGGCTATATGTGCGGCTACATCCTAGGAATCGACCGCTTGTACCAACCTGAGACAGGGGCAAAGGTTCCGAAAGCGCGCTCAGCAGCCGTCCGTGGTCTTTTTCATCTGGCCAGGAGCAGCCGAGTTAGCGTCTGTATCCTGCTGGCCTGGCGCGGCCTGCTTGGCGCTGCCAGTTTGCTGACCAGGAGCGCAGTCCTTGGCGGAGTTCGAGTTCGTTCCACTCGTGGTGGTCGAATCCGTGCCCTGGTCGGTCGTAGTGCTCGGCATGGTCTTGGTTGTCGTCGTGGATGACCCGCCAGTACCGGTGGTGTTGCTCGATTGGGCAAGGGCCAACCCAGTTGACAGTGCCACAATGGCGGACGCGAAAAGTAGCTGTTTCATGATCAACTCCATGTTTGAATGTCCCTTGGGCACCTAACTTCGCATTGAAGCGGCGGTTCCAACGAATGGGGTCCGAGAATCGCCCAGCACATGACGCAAAAAGCCCGCCGGCCGGAGCCAGCGGGCAGTTCTCATGGGGGAAAGCACCGGGAGCAGTGCGACGACCAAAGTTCGACAGGGCAGTTTTGTTCCATCGTCAGTGAACTGGCTTCGAACTTTCCGACACAGATGCACCGACCGAGATTCTGGCAGAGTTGGCCCGTTCTGGTGCTGGCGCCCGTCTCGATCTGATATGCAAGGTCTGCGATGCCAAGGGCAACGAAACCCAGCAATTCAGGGTAGCGTTACGGGTTCCTGAGAACCGGGACGTGATGCTTTACCGGCCAACCTGCCATTGAAAAGGGAGCAGTAACGGGCCTTCCGGTGTTATCCTCGGCCAGGGAAATCGAGAGCGATCCAAACTTCATTTTCGGAGCCATGTTGCAGTGGGCCGCCCCTACTGGCGGGCAGAGGCGGACCCGGCCAAGGCTTGGGGCCTCGGCCCGGCAGCGGGGGACGCTGCCGCCGGTTCCAACCTGCCTCGACATATCAGGTTCCACTAATGCACTAAAAAGCCCGCCACCTTTCAGCAGCGGGCTTCCAAGCTGCAATTCTCTTGATTAATCGATAATCCCGGAGACCCCGGATGAGCTGCGCCAAGCCGTCACCGACGACAGCCGCTCACGTTTCGTGAATGCGGGCTTCTGATAGCTCTTCTTCTTCGATCTACCCTTTGCCAATCCGCAATGTGCCACTCTTTGCCTTCGACCAGGCGTGTCAATCGGCCGACAAAAAGCCCGCCACCTTCCGGAAGCGGGCTAGGATGCCTCACTGCTGGCCGGAGCGACTGCTCGCACCAGCGGCATCGGTCCAGGCGAGGCATCCGGCAATGACAGGCGTTGTGCCGACGACCAGGGCGCCGCGCGCGTGCAGGGTCATCAACCCGCGCCATGAGACCCTATCGACCGCCCAGATGGTGCCGCTGGCGTCGACCCACTTGAGATCGGTGTCGGCGGCTTGAACCGCCCGCATCATCGCGTCCGGTTGCATCCCAGCTCGAAAGACGATGACGGAAGTGGTGGCACCGTTGAAGAGCGGGCCGGCACCCGTAGTCAGTCCTGCAAGCAGGACGATGCTGGTCAGAGCCGCCGAGGCACCGCGTGCCGGTCTACCGCGGTTGGGCAGCACCAGCACCAACAGCAGCGGCACGATTCCGAAGATGACCAGCCACGCAATATCCCAGGCGAGCGGCATGTCGCTGTTCATCTTGATCCGATGCAGGCCGAGCAGCCAATGGAACACAATGGCGTCCACCAGATGCCAGAGGCCGAACCCGGTGAAGGCTAGCCGAAGGATCTCGGTCGTCGTTCCGGCCCGCCCGCCTGCTGCCCTCGCCGCCACCAGTAGCACCGTGCCGGCAACGGCGAACACGTACATGAACAAGTGGAAGAGGCCGTCGGCCATGATCTGGAAGCGCAGGTCGGAACCCGCCGGGTCGGCGAGGCCCGAGAGAAGATGATGCCATTGCAGAATCTGGTGCAGGACGATGCCGTCGAAGAAACCGCCCAGCGCGAAGCCGAGCAGAAGCCAGCCGACTCGCGTTCTTGGATCGAGTTTCGCGGTGATGGTGTCCATATCACGACGACTCCGCCGAAGCCGGAGAGCCAAGTCTGGTTAGCAGCTCCAGGTGCATCGCCCTGTCCGCCGTCGGGTCGTGGAGATCATGACGGGCCTCGATCCAGAAGGCCGTAATCAGCCCGCCGACCACTGTCGTCAGAACCAAAGTCCCAGCAATGACTGCCAGCATGGAATGTCGATCCTTCAACCGCGGGCACGCCGCGCCCGACCCGAACCTTGGCTTCTGCCGTATGTTCCCTCGCGTCGGGCGTTCTGGGGAGGGAACAATCAACTGACATCATGGTTCGGGTGCCCTGTTGGAAACTGGCTGAAGCGGAGAACGCTCATGAGTGAATATTCGGCGGCGGCTCCTAGCAGCCGCGGAGACCACAAGCCGCGGGGCATCACCCGCTGGCTGTTTTCGACAAACCACAAGGATATCGGAACGCTCTACCTGATCTTCGCCTTCATCGCGGGGGTCATCGGCATGCTCTTGTCGGTGGGCATGCGAATTGAGCTGCAGCAACCCGGGATCCAGGTTTTCCCCGGCTTGGCATCGATGATCTACGGCTACCAAGGCGACGCGGCCATAGATGCCGGCAAGCAACTTTATAACGTGTTCACCACGGCGCACGCGCTGATCATGATCTTCTTCACCGTCATGCCCGCACTGATCGGTGGTTTCGCCAACTGGATGGTTCCGATCATGATCGGCGCCCCGGACATGGCCTTCCCACGCATGAACAACATCTCGTTTTGGCTGCTGCCGCCGGCATTGATGCTGCTCTTGTTGTCGATCTTCATGCCCAGTGTCCCCGGCGGCTACGGTCCCGGGACCGGCTGGTTCCTCTATCCGCCCCTTTCGACCTCCGGCCATCCCGGTCCTGCCGTCGATCTGGTCATTCTTTCTCTGCACATCGCGGGAGCCTCTTCGATACTCGGCGCCATCAATTTCATCACCACGATCTTCAATATGCGCGCGCCAGGGATGACGTTGCATAAAATGCCTCTGTTCGTGTGGTCGATCCTCATCACCGGATTCCTGCTGCTGCTGGCCCTGCCTGTCCTGGCAGGGGCCATTACAATGCTCCTGACCGATAGAAATTTTGGCACCACATTCTTCGCGCCGGACGGCGGCGGCGATCCTATCCTGTACCAGCATCTCTTCTGGTTTTTCGGCCATCCGGAAGTCTACATCATGATCTTGCCGGCCTTCGGCATCGTGAGCCAGGTGATCTCGACATTTTCGCGAAAGCCGATCTTCGGCTATCTGGGGATGGTCTATGCGATCGTCGCGATCGGGGCGATCGGTTTCGTCGTTTGGGCCCACCATATGTACACAAGCGGAATAGGGCTGGACACGCAGCGCTATTTCACCTTCGCCACGATGGTGATCGCGGTGCCGACGGGGATCAAGGTGTTCTCCTGGATCGCGACCATGTGGGGTGGTTCCCTTAGCCTGCGCGCCCCGATGCTGTGGGCGCTCGGCTTCATATTCCTGTTCACTGTCGGAGGCGTGACCGGCGTACAGCTTGCAAATGCCAGCCTCGACCGGCAATTGCACGACACCTACTATGTCGTCGCACACTTCCACTACATTCTCTCGTTGGGTGCCATCTTCGGCATCTTCGCGGGCTGGTATTACTGGTTCCCGAAGATGACAGGATATTTGTACAATCCGCTTTTGGCTGGAATCCATTTCTGGACGACCTTCGTCGGTGTGAACCTCGTCTTCTTCCCCCATCACTTTCTCGGGATGGCCGGCATGCCGCGTCGCTATATCGACTATCCCGACGCTTTTGCCGGTTGGAACATGGTCTCCTCCTTTGGATCTTATCTGTCGGCCGCGAGTGTCCTGATTTTCCTTGCCGGCATCGTGGAGGCTTTCCACCGGCGAAGGGCCGCCGGCATGAACCCTTGGGGGCCGGGAGCCACCACATTGGAATGGGAATTGACCTCTCCGCCGCCTTTCCATCAATGGGACAGGCTGCCGAAAATAGAATGAAGACGGCTCGCCGTGCGCGACAGATAACGGGATCGGCGCTGAGTTGGAACCGCGCCGCGCTGCCGCCTATCGGAAGCTGATCACCAGCACGGCGAAAAAGCTGGCGAGGGCTACTGCCCAGCAAAACAACCAGTTGGCGATCAGCAGGACAGATTTCAGCACGGTGGCGTGGCAGTAGTCTTCGATGATCGATTGCATGCCCAGCCGCATGTGGACGCAGTTCACCAGAATGAAGGCGATGAGGGCGGGTGCGACATAGATCGATCCGACTACGCGGATGACGACATCTCGAGGCTCTCCGATCAGCCTTACAACGACCGCGACGATGTAAATGACGAGGATCAAAAGTGCAGCAGATGTCAGTCGTTCCAGCATGAACGTTTCGGTTCCGTGTTTCGCCGACCCAAGGCCCCGCACTCGAGCTAACGGAGTTCTGATCGAGTGTCTGTCAGCCATCTTGCTTCCCCTAACTCACCTGGTTCCTTTGCCCGTAACTCAAGCTGTTGCTGTCCAATGCTCGGGCTCGCGTCACGGATGGATAGTGCGCAAGCACGTTCTCCAGTTTGGCAAGGCGAGCTTTTTGGGCGGTTAGCACGTATCCTGAACGCCATCGGATCTTGTTGGGTCTGCCAGCTGTCCACAACTCCTTTTCAAAGAGCGAGATGCTGAGGCGGACGGCGTCGATCTCTTTGACCAGCGCGGCCTTCACCAATTTCCGACTCTGCATCGCTTAGTTCCGGTGTGCAAGGGTGGCGCCAAACACAGTGCATTTGGAAATGTTCACCCGGTGGCCGTCCGGCGTTGAAAATTTAAACGCCTCGTTGCTGCGCTCAAGGCGGTCGCCACAAGCCCACCCGGCACTCGGCAGCTGGGATCTCTACACAGTGTACGCCACCCTGGTCGGGGCTCGCCTCCAATTGGCCGCGGCGGTGCCGGGCGATGCCTAGGAACATGCTTGGCTCGCCCCTTGCGGCAGGTAAGATGAGCAGAATCTGTTCCTTTGGCCAACATGTCAAAAGCGCTTTCTGTTTCTCGATCGGGCAAAAAGATTTGCATCCCATTGCCGGGAACTGATCGATCCTCAAGAAGTTTGCGGGATTAGTCAGGAGAACGGACTATGCCGGACAACGATTCATCAAGACGCCTCGCGTTTTCGCACCAGCATCTATGTCGTGGACGCTCGCATGTTCCGCGGACCTCATCTCTACAGCATGACACCAATGGTCCGGATCCGGATCGGCCTCGACAGCGCCGCTGCCGATGACCTTGAACATCTCGCCCTTCACCACGATCGCCGTGTCTTCATCAATGCCGAGCCCCGGACCCGTGGCGACACCGCTCCGATGACACGGCCCGGAGCGCTGACGTCCAGTCCCGGGGTGGATGCGCCCGGCGTGACACATTCCAACATCGCGAAAGGTGAATCTGATGCCGCCCTTTCCATCCATGATTTTGAGGGCTCACGTACTGAGCTCCGGCGATGCCTTCGATCTCGCAATGCGACGCCCCGTCGGGGTTCCGTGAGACTTCGACACCCTGGTGGCAAAGATACGGCGGGATTAGGCGACGCCGATGCGGATGCGCAACCGCGCGCACTGGACGGTGGACGACCGTGCAGACCAGCGCAGGAGTCAGTATGTTTTCGAACCGGATAAAACTCGCCACACTGTTTGCGGCTGCCGCCCTGTCGCTGGCGGCATACAATAACGCACGCGCCAGGAAGGCCTTGGCTCCCCGTTCGATGGAACGCACTCCGAGGATCGATGGGGTGGACTTGAGCATCCTTGAGAAAGGCAGCGGGCCTCCTTTGCTCCTGTTGCATGGCAATGGCTCGGTTGCGGAGGATTTTGCGATCAGCGGCGTGCTCGACCTGGCGAGTGCCAAGCATCGGGTCCTCGCCTTCGACCGGCCAGGCTTCGGCGGAAGCTCGCGGCCGGCTCGAAAGCGATGGTCGGCGTGCGAGCAGGCCGATCTCTTCCACGAGGCCGCCGCCAAACTAGGCATTCACAAATACCTCGTGCTCGGACATTCCTGGGGCGCTTGGATCGCGCTGGAGATGGCCCGCAGGCACGCTCCCTCGGTCGCCGGCCTGGTCCTCGTCTCTGGATATTACTATCCCTCACCGAGGCTGGATCTCGCTCTTGCAGCACTACCGGCCGTACCGCTGATGGGCTCGGCATTCCGTCACACCTTGCTGCCGCTCGCAGTAAGGCTCGGCTGGCCGTCGACCATGCGAAAGATATTCCGGCCTGGGCCGATCTCGAACGTTTTTTCGGTGAGCACAAAGGAGGTCGCCAGCCGCCCCTCTCAGTTGCGCTCAGTCTGTGTGGAGACAGCCCTGATGCTCGGCGCGGCGCTGTTCACGAAGCCTTGCTATCGGGACATCGACGTGCCGACCGGAATCGTCGCTGGAGCAGGGGACAGGCTGTTCGACGCTCGGCGTGAAGCGGAACGCTTGCATGCCGAAATTTATGGATCACTGATAGAAATAATCCCGAATTCCGGGCACATGGCTCACCACAGTGACCCGCAGGCGGTGCTCCGAATGATCGACAAGGTCACCTGTATGCCTCGTCCACCAAAAGACGGAGGCAGCAGCGACGCGCTCTCGCCAGCTGCGCGCTGACATCATCGATCAGGGCAGCCTGCGGTTTGTCGTGTTGGCAGGGCAGGGCAGGGGTACTTGCGCGGAGCCGGTTCGCCGGGTGCCCGCAGGCTGAGAGCCTACAAAAGATTCCGATTTCTCCCGACACCAACCCACCGAACCGCCTCCTGAAGCGCCACAGAGGTGCTCGGGCGATGAGCGGGGACCTGTGCAACCATTGCCACCCGATATGCAAGAACGGAACGAGGCAGTCTGCGGTGGCGTCCATCGCCGCCCAACTTGCTAGGCGCAACGATGTTGCAGACCGTGACGAGGGAGACGAAGTCCGGTGCTACAAGGCGAACCAATCGATCGAAGGTCGCGAAATCATCAGCCAGAAGATGGCGAGCACAGCCGCGAAGGCAGGAAAGCCGAACGCGAACCAGAGCCGAAACAAGGTGTTATAGCGCTGTGGTGGAGGTTGCTTCGCTGCCGCGGCCTGCATAGCGAGATTGCGCATCTCGATCTGCATCCACACGACTGGAAGCCAGAACAGGCCGGTGATGAGGTAGAGCAGGATCGAAAGCACAATCCACCCCTCGGTCAGCGAATAGCCGGAATGCCACGCGAGAAACGCACCGGTGACAGGTTGGGCGATGACGGCGGTTGCAGTGAACATGAAATCGGCGATCACGACGATGCGTGCGACCGCCGCGATGGTTGCGGAATTTGCGGTCCGATGGGCGAGCAGCATGAAGAAGGCGATACCGGCGCCAGTGCCCAGCAGCACCGCCGCTCCGACGACATGCAGGAACTTGAGAATGAAGTAGCTCATCAGCGTTCCTCCAGGACTGCCAGCGCGACAAAATGCAGAACAATGATCGGCAGGATCTTCAAGAAAGGGCCGAGCGGCTCGTTCCACAGCTCGGGCCGCAGAATGGTCCCCGCGATCGCATAGAAAAGAGCCACCGCGATCGCCCCGAACAGACCCAGCCGACTGGTCGGTCGCCATGCGATCAACGCGCCGACCGCCATGTCGGCCAGCGCTCCGGCGATGACCGCCGGTTCCGCCAGCGGACCGATGGCAGTGCCGACCAGCAAGTCGACCCCGCGGCGCCAGCCGGTGGTCAGGGAAATGACACCCGTCATGATCCAGAAGAAGGGCAGGACAGTAAAGATCGCCGGCTTGACGAAATAAAGACGGGCGAACCATCGCTCCTGCACCGTCGCGGGATTGAGGTTTAACGCGGCTTCGAGGCTGGATGGTTCGATCCCTGTCGCTGCGATCCACGGGTGCGGGTCGCCGACAGCGCCCCGCACGATTTCCTTGGCCGCATTGCTGCGCATCGGCGGGCGCCAGCCGAGCAGAGCCGTCGCATCGCCGATCCGGTAAAGGCCGGCGGCGACGCTTCCGGGCAAGGTGAACTCTCCAGCCGGTCTCGACCCGAGCCAGCGGCGGTAGAGGCCGACCACCTTGGTCATCGGCAGCGCTTCAGGTCCGGCAAGGTCAAGCGCAAGGCGCGATGCGCTATCGGGCCGGAGAAAATGCAGGACAGTGGCGATCACGTCGTCCAACTGTACGACCTGAAGCCGACCCGTGCTGGGCATCACCGGCAACAGCGGCAATGCGGCCAGTCCGCGAAACAGCGCACTCGCGCCGAACGCCGGCCGGCCCAGCACGACCGAAGGGCGCAGAATGACCCAGTCCAAATCGCGCGCCATCAACGCCTGGTCGCCAGCCAGCTTACTGGCCGAGAAGGCGGACGGCTGCAGCCGATCGACTCCGATTGCCGAAAAGTGAATGACTTTTTTCACTCCCGCCTGCTCACAGGCGGCAAAGAGTGCCGATGCGCCGCCCGCATGTACACCGCCAGTGTTTTCTTGCGCGCTGTCCTGCAGCACGCCGGCGCAGTTGACGACCGCATCGATGCCTATCAGATGCGGGCTCCAGTCCTGCGTCCGCGCCTTTGCCATGTCGAGCGAGACAGGCGGCAAGCCTGTGAAGGGCGCGGTGCCGGCACGATGCAGCACGCGAACGATTTCATATCCATCGGCGGCTAGGCGCGCGCAAAGCGAAGTTCCGATCAGACCCGACGCGCCGGTGACGAGAACCCTCATCCGGCGTGCCCGGAAAACTGGGACGGCAGGCGCGCCTCGACCTGTCTGGACGCGGAGCCGGACGACGCCACGAAGCTGTCTTCGCAGCCCGGCCACTCGATCGGGCGGTCCGAGACCTGGTCGCCGAGGTGAGGGCTGATTGAAGCAAGCGTCCGCGCGGCGCTGGAAGCAACTGCACCCAGAGCTCCCATCATTGTTCGCACGGCCTTGTCCTGAAGCAAAGGCGCCGAGCGCGGACTCGGGTTCGTTGTTCCTCTGGTGCCCATCATCGGGTGCTCATCCTAAGCTGCCACGCTGTTCCTGCAAAACTTTGTTCAGTCTGAAGGGGATTGACGGATATGGCGAAGCCAAACGGTTCGGGCTTTGCACAACCGACCAATCGGCCTAGCCAAGCACTTCGGCGACCAGCCCCAACCGGCACGCGTCCTCGGCATGGATATAGCAATTATTGGTGGCGCGCCGGTAGAGTTCTTCGGTGGTCAGCGAGCTTCCGTTGACCAGTTCCCTGAAGCCTTCCATTTCGAGCTGCTCGGCGGTTTCGAGCAAGGCGAGTTCTTCGCGCACGATCTGGATGCAGGACCGCATCGGGCCGCTAAGCGCCAGGCTTGTGTCCATGCGCCGCTCATGCACGAGCAGAACCGCGTCTTCGGTCAGGAAGCGGCAATGCCGGTCGAACGCCGCAAAGATGGTCACTCCCGCCGAGTAGACCTGCGTCTTGCCGACACAATAGGCGCGTCGCCCTGAATGCCGGCGGAACAGGCGGATTTCGAGCGCGATGCGACGCGCGGCATCGGCATCGCCGCCGATGGTGTTCAACTCCATCAGCATGTCCTGGCCGCTGCGACGAACTTCTTCCAGCCGGCCGAGGAAGAAAGTCACCGTATCCTGGCCAATGGGCCCGTTGATGGAGATGTTCGGCTCGAAGAGCAGCCGTGCCAGCCCAGGAGCCGGGTCGGTGGGTGTGGTGCCGCCCGAGGGCGGCACGTTTCCGGCGATGTTCATGGACTGGGTCTCCCAGCAGACTGAAACGGGTCCAGCTAGGCGGCTTCCTGCAGCGCCCTTTCGTTTACGCCGGCTTGTCCGAGTTGAGTCAGCGCCGCGTCAGTTGCCGTCTCTTCCTCGAGCGTCTGCTGCAGCAGCGGAACCGCGTCATTCAAGCCGAGCAGCCCTGCCCAGGTCACAAGCGTGCCATAGCGGGCAATTTCATAATGCTCAACGGCCTGGGCCGCGGCGACAAGTCCGGCGTCGAGGGCCGGCGCCTCCTGGAACTCCTCCAGAATCTCCTGGCCTTCCTCAAGAATGCCGTCGATGGCCGGACAGGTCTTGCCCTGCGCGCGCTTGCCGAAAATTTCGAACACCTGCTGCAGCCGCTCGACCTGGCCCTCAGTCTCGTCGCGGTGCTTCTCGAACGCGGCGGTCAACTCTTGCGATTCGGCACCCCTGGCCATTTTCTTGAGGGCACTTAAGATCTTACGCTCGGCGTAGTATAGGTCCTTCAAGGCTTCGTAAAAGAGATCTTCCAAGCCCTTTGTGCTGCTCTGGGCGCTTTTTTTCGTCACCATCTCCATCTCCCACTTCGAGTTCAAAGCGTCGCGGCATATGCGGCTCTAACAACCAAGGCCATCTGTTGTTCCTCGCCCTCAAAGACATCGTGGGAAGCACGAGCAAGGACCCGTGGGGATCTCGCTCCGTTCTGGTCGGCACAACCGGCGCCAAACGGCGCCATGTCGCCTCTGCGCCAGCCTAGCCTCGCGGCCGCTTGTTCAGCCGCCTGCCGCGCCTTAACCGGCGTTCTCGCCTGGACGATCGAAGTCGATTGCAGGCCACGCTTTCGGCGATCATGTTGACAAGACGGCGGTCGGGGGCCGCGGCGTCGGTACGACCTGTTCAGAGCTTTGTGGGCAAGCTGTTGTGAGACCGGATCGCGCCGCTTTCGGCACATATTGCATGCCGCAATGTTCGCTCGGCTGCCTCTGCCGGTCTAAACAGGACCCTGGCCTGCGGCAGGCCCGGATCGTTGAAGCGGATTGTTGAAAAGGTGTTCGGGGGCGAAGTAGGTCATGCACTGCCATCGGTTGGGACGATCGAGCGACGATTGCGTCTACCGGTCGCCTGACCGCCGTTTCGCTTGTTCATCGATCCTGCGACACGCGTTCTTGAGAATCTTGAGTGCCTCGTCCTTGGTGAGGCCGCACTTTCGGGCAAAGTAGTTCGCTTCGATGGCCCGTTCGCGATCCGCCCGAGACCCGGTGTTCTGCTTGCCCTTCTTGCCCATCGACGCTATCGTCCCGATTATATCGCCTGCTGGTGATCGCCGTGGGAGGGCCCACGCGGGGATCGGGTCACCATCTTGCAACTCCGCTGCCTGGCTGGAACTGTGGTTTGGCGCGATTGTTCCGAGATCGCAAAACTTCTCAAAAGATTCCTGGCGCCGGACTTAGCTGTGGCCATTCGGGATCTGTCATCCCATCGCTGTGACCTGCAGACGAATGCAGAGCCTCAGCAGTTTTTCGCCGCTTCCATCCCTGACCTCGACGAATAATTGCTGCCCAATCGCGCTCCTTACAGCGCGGCTCTCGCCAGGTGTTTTCAAGCCTTCCGGGCCGGCGCGGCGCGCCTCCTCCAGCCCCGTGCAATCTGTCTTGCTGCTCCGATTGGAACCAACGCATCGGGCGTGGATTAGCTCAGACAACATGTTCGTTCCAGCACCCGGAGGAAAAACGTGCGCGCCCAGTCTTTTTCCTATCTGGAGGCGCTCATTGCGACGCCTTCCCCAAGCGGATTCGAACAGCTCGTCGCCAAGCTCTATCGGGACAATGTCCGCGAGTTTGCAGATAAGGTGACGACCGATGTGCTGGGCAATGTGAGCGCAATCCTGAACCCGGAAGCCGGCTTTCGCGTCATGTACGCTGGGCACATGGATGAAATCGGCTTCATCGTTCATTACATCGATGAAAATGGCTTCCTGTTCTTCAACACGATTGGTGGCACCGACGTCGCTACAGAGATCGGGCAGCGGGTCTGGGTACACGGTGCTGAGCGGGTTGCGGGCGTGATTGGTCGCAAGGCCATACAGGCATTCAAATTGTCCGATAGCAGCCAGACTCCCAGCTTGAAGGATCTGTGGATCGATATTGGCGCCAGGTCGCGGGAGGAGGCGGAAAAAGTCGTGAAAATTGGCAGCCCGGTCACTCTGAATGCAAGCTTCACGATGCTTCTAGGTGATCGCGCGATGGCACGCGCTTTCGACAATAAGGCCGGCCTCTTTATTGGCACGGAGATCGTAAGGCGGCTCAAAGAGGATGGCGGCCTGCATCCCGAGGTGGGCGTATACGTATTGGGAACGGTTCAGGAGGAGATAGGATCAAGAGGCGCCCAGACAGCAGCCTTCAATCTCGCCCCGCATGCTGCGCTTGCGGTAGACATGGGGGTGGCCATGGATTACCCGCTCGCCAGGGCAGAAGACCAAGGTAAGTTGGACCTTGGGAAAGGTCCCGGACTCTCGCAAGGCCCAAGCACCAACCCCGTAGTGTTCGACCTTCTCAAAGGAGCCGCGGATCGTAGGGGTCTTCCGTATCAGTTGCAGGCCTACGGAGACAAAAGCCCGACCGATGCCCGCCTCCTGCAAACTAGCCGCGGAGGTGCCGCCACGGGTCTCTTGTCCGTGCCTCTACGCTACATGCATACCCCATCCGAGGTTTTGTGTCTCGCCGACATCGAAGCGACGATCGAACTAGTGTGCGCGTTTTGCCGCGATGTGCGTCCCGACACGGATTTCACCCCATAGCGCGCCATGGCCTCGCGGATCCACTGCGTCACTCGATGCAATATGGAACAATCCTCGCAGGCGGATGTTGGGCAAGCCAACCCCCTGGAGGACTGCCAATGTTCATGCACAACAAGCGCCTGCAATACACCGTCCGCGTTTCGGAGCCTAATCCCCGCCTGGCCTGCATGATCATGGAACAATTCGGTGGCGCCGATGGTGAGCTTGCCGCGGCGATGCGCTATTTCACGCAAGGCCTTGGGGAAGATGATCTTGGCCGTCGCGACATGTTGCTCGACATAGCGACCGAAGAACTCAGCCACCTCGAAGTGGTGGGATCGATCGTCACCATGCTCAACAAGGGGCTCAAGGCACAACTTGCCGAGGGCCAGATGAAAGAGGCGGACCTCTACCTGATGATCGGCGCCAGCGGTACGACAGCCAAGGAATCGATTCTGTTCGGCGGTGCTCCCGCGCTTTGCGATTCGGCCGGCGTTCCCTGGACCGCGGCCTATGTCGACTCGCGCGGCGAACCTACGGTGGATCTGCGATCGAATATCGCGGCCGAAGCGCGCGCCAAGATCGTTTATGAACGCCTCATCAACATCACCGACGACCCGGGCATCAAGGACGCGCTCGGCTTCCTGATGACCCGCGAGATCGCTCACCAGAAGTCGTTTGAGAAAGCCCTTTACGCCATCGAAAACAATTTCCCGTCAGGCAAGCTTCCGGGCATCGAGAAGTATGCCAGCATGTACGTCAACACCTCTCAAGGCGACGGCGATGTCACTGGCCCATGGAATTCCGGCGAAGAGTGGGATCGCATCGATGACATTGAACAGGTGATGCCTGTCGACGGCGGAGACGGCCTGGCAACTGTGAAGCTGGGCGCCAAAGACATGAAGGTGGTGGCCAAGATGGCCGAGCGTACTCTATCCAATCCGGCTTCCGATCCGACCACAGGCGCTGATCTGGGCGCTGGCCCGGGAGCCGGCAGAACCAAGAACGCGGATTTTGGCGGCGCGGCAAGCATTCAGGAGGCCCCGGCCGTGGCAGAGGCTGCTGTCAAACGCGCACGTAAGCGTTAGTTTAGAGCAGCGATGGCGCGCCGAGCAGCGCGGCGGCAATGGCGATTTTGGCCTGAGTGCCGAATGAATATTCGGCGATCGACCGCTCGATCCCAGCGCCCCAATTCAAGCCGTCCGACGACATCGGCGACAGGCCAGTCGTTCTCGGCACAGCCGCGGATCGAGGCCACAGCTGGAGGTATTGCCGGCCGATCCGCGCCCCCGGCAGATCGAACGGATCGATGGCGGCTGTGGCGCTGGCCTCGCTCTCTCAGTTCTCCGCGTGACTAAAGACGACGGCGCCGTTGTCTTTACGAACTTCAACTGAAACGATCCCATCGTCACCCTTACGGGTCGGGAACATCGCGATGGCATGGTCTTTTGCCGCCTTCTCCGCGTCGAAGGAGACTTTGTCGACGATGCCGCGTCTTCCATACCAGATGACAGTGAAGGGCATTGGCACTCACATGCTTTCCGCTAAGCATATAGGAGATCGGCCCGTCGTGCGACAGATAGGGCGGATAAACTTCAACCGAGACAGTGCCCGGCCTAGCAGGCGGGGTAATTGTTGAGCGATATGTTACCGGCAGACGTCTCGCTACCAACAGCATCCCCAGCTCTTTTGCGCTTCACGCCTCATGTCCAAGCGTGCCTCAAGCGGAGAAGGTATTTTCCCCATGGACGAACTCCACACCAATGCGCGTGAGCAAATTTTCCGCTATCCGTATCCTCGCATCGTCTCCCGACAGCATTCAAACCGATGGATGTTGTTCCAGAAGCAGAATCCTCGTCCGCACCGGCTGCCTCGTAATCGACGAACCCCTCATGCCCAAGGAAGTCGACGATATCGATCCGGATGAGTTCGTCGTCCTCGACAACGAGCACCGGAATGGGCTGCGCCATATGGTTATACGAACAACTTCATCAACTCCACGTGCAGACTAGAGATACGCTCCGAGTGCGGGCGTCATTTCGTTGCCATTTGAAGTTTTTTTCAGACGGGCTATTTAGGTGTCGATTTCCTCTGGTCTGAAGACATGTACGTTCTGAAGCGCAACAATGTTCTGGCTCATGGCACGGGACCTAAAACGATGGTGTTTGCCCACGGCTTCGGCTGTGATCAAAACATGTGGCGTTTTGTCGAGCCTGCATTCCGCCACGATTTTCGCACCGTACTTTTCGACCAGGTAGGGGCTGGGAAGTCCGACCTGTCTGCGTACGACAGCGCTAAATACGCCTCGCTGGACGGCTACGCGGATGACCTCATTGAAATCGGTCGGGCTCTCGAATTGCGGAAAACGGTATTCGTCGGGCATTCCGTCAGCGCAATGATCGGGGTGCTCGCATCCTTGAAGGCACCCGAAATATTCGAGACCCTTGTTTTGGTTGGTCCGTCTCCGCGCTATATAAACGATGACGGCTATGTCGGCGGCTTTTCAGAGGCTGATGTCGAGGGCCTGCTTTCATCTCTAGCCGACAACCACATGGGCTGGTCGGCCGCGATGGCGCCAGCAATCATGGGGAACGCGGATCGGCCGGAACTTGCTGAGGAGCTCACCAACAGCTTTTGTCGAACTGATCCCGACATCGCTCGTGAATTCGCGCGGGCCACATTCACATCCGACAACAGAGCCGACCTGCCGAAAGTCACCGCGCGGACGCTAGTGCTGCAGTGTTCCGACGACATCATTGCCGGCGATCAAGTCGGTGAGTACGTCCGCGACCACATCGCGGGCAGTAAATTGGTTCACCTCGACGCGGTCGGCCACTGCCCAAATCTCAGCTCGCCGCAGGAAGTTGTTGCGGCGATACGGTCGTTCGTCTGACTACACAATGAACGCTGGTAACAGATACCTCGACCTTTTTGAGAACGCGCCTTGTGGCTACCTCGTTGTAGCTGCCGATGGGCGCATCGACGACGCAAACACTACTTTCTACAAATGGACCGGGTTTTCTAGGGAGGCAGTTGTCGGGAAACGCTTCCGTGACATCCTCAATATCGCCGGAAGAATGTTCTATGAGACACATTTCGCTCCCCTGTTGAGGATGCAGGGCTCCTTTGATGAGGTTGCGTTGGACGTGATGAAGTCGGATGGCGAGAGCCTGTCAGTCCTAGCCAACGCCTGGGAAAAGCGGACGCCCACTGGAGAATTAATTGAGACACGCGTGGCGCTCTTTCGCGCGACGCAGCGTCGACGCTACGAGCGAGAGCTGAGTGAGGCCAGACGCGAGCTGCAGATCGGCCTGAATTCCGCACAACAGACTGCGGAACTGCGCGAGCAGTTCATAGCGGTGCTTGGCCACGACCTACGAAATCCCCTGGCTTCGATATCTGCTGGCGTCCACATGCTGGCCCGAAGCTCTGACACCAGCGACGAAAAAACCTCCCAAGTCCTGCGCCTCATGCTGGCCAGCGTTTCCCGGATGAGCGGTTTGATCGACAATGTCTTGGATTTCGCGAGAGGTCGACTTGGAGGGGGGCTCGGACTATCGAGGGACCGCGATAACCCGATCCAGCCCGCATTGCAGCAGGTGCTTGACGAGATAAGATCAAGCTACCCGGAGCGTCAGATCGAGGTGTCGTTCAATCTGGACGGACGCATGATCGATGCTGATCATGCGAGGATCGCGCAGCTTTTCTCGAACCTAATGGGAAACGCCATCGCCCATGGCGACCCTGAAACTCCGATCAAGGTAGCCGCGCAGGTTCAGGACGGCCTCTTTAGCCTGTCGGTTGCGAACGGCGGTAAGCCTATTCCGGAATCGGCGCTGCAACGCCTCTTTCAGCCATTTTATCGAGGAGAGGCAAAGAGCCGCCAACAGGGCCTGGGATTGGGGCTCTTCATCGCGTCAGAAATTGCCCGCGCCCATGGTGGAAGCTTGGACGTAGTCTCCGATGTGGAGCAAACGCGCTTTAGTCTCCATATCCCCGCAAATTGATCGCACAACTATCTCATGGCTGCTCTCCACCCCCGCTGCCGGAAGGTGACGGGCTCTTTTGTGCGTTAGCGGAACTTGACAGTCGGAACAGGTTCGAAACGGCGGCAGCGTCCCCGCTGCCGGTCGAGGTCCCCAAGCCTCGGCCGAGTCCGCCTCTGCCTGCCAGTGGGGCGGACCCACTTTCGATTCAAGGCAACCTTGCTCCCAGGATGGAAGTTTGGATCGCGCTTGGTTTTCCTAGCCGAGCAGGACACCGGAAGGCCGTCACCCTCCTTCCTCACTGGCGGCTGCGAAGTCAGTCTACGATTGATGGGGAATTTTTTACCAAACTGTAAATTCAACGGTATTCTGGTAGGAGGCCATACTGTCCAGGCGCGGATCCGCAAATATCGCCCTTGGCGTGCTACCATCCGAGGATTGGGCTGACTGGTCACTACAACCCGAGCCGCTGGCGAAGGCCATCATTGAGACCGTGGAGCGTCTGACGAGTAGACCGGCCGCTGAAGGCACGACTAGAGGGGGCCTTGGCTTTGAGACCTGCCCGAAGCCGAGCTGCAAACGGGTTCCAGCCTTACGAAAAGGTTGCATGGGTTTCTCCAGGTTGGCCCGCCGCTGAGGTCACAGCGACGGGCCCTGCACCAGAGCTTGGACTTGAGGGAGGGAGTTCTCACACCAAGCACGTTCCCAACTTAGATTCCGGATGCATGTTCCTAAGGCCGGCGCAAAAACTTTATGACCCACCAAATACAACAATGCCCCTGCCAGACTCCTGGCGATTCTGCGAAAGGCCGGCATCTCGATTGAGACGTCCGCGCAGGCGGCTAGGACTCGCCGTCACACGGCGCGATGTTATCTGAGCGCGTCAAGAATCGCCGGGAAACGCGGAGCTTCAGTTCGATGCGATGGGCCCGACACGAACGTCAGGGATCTGTAAGCCAGGTACGAATACAGGGTGGCTGCGGCATATGCCCCAAGCGAGGGCTGGATGGGGTGACAGCGAGCCGTTCCGATAAAAGCGGTAACCAAAGCGGCATACAGAATTGTGGCGGCGATGCCGACCATGCCGAAGCGTGCCAGCAGCTTGAGCGCGTCGTCGCCGGCAGACCGATGCTCAGGCACGCGCACTAGACACATACTCTCTACGCGGATGAAGGACCCTTATCGTTATGCTTGTCTCTGCCGGCGGCGCCACATTCTATTGGTGGTGGCGAGACCGCTATGACCTTCAGGGCGGGCTAGCGACTGAGCGCCTTCGAAGGTGAAAGTAATTCCCGCGTCCTCAAACGCTTGGCGCATGGCCGCGATCTTGTGGGGACGCGGATTTCGAATACCGTTCTCAAAATCTCTGATCGCCATTTCGCTGAGACTGGCTTTTGCGGCAAGGCGCACCCGCGACCAGTTCAGCAGGGCGCGTGCTGTTCTCGATTGAGCTGCTGAGAGTTGGGTTCGGCTGTCCATAGGATGTGAACATTCGATAACTCTAAAATGTTCCTTCGATCTGTGCGACGATCGGATGATCGATCTTCCCCGCGAGGGGGACGGTCGTTACGAGCGATGTCTCAGCGATGCATGTGACAGGCTACAGGCGGCGCCGGGACGAGAGTGTGGGGCAAGCAGCGGGCGGGTGAAACGAGGGCTGCGGCTTGGCGGCGTCCGCCCGCTATCGGGACCAACCCTGTCGCGGCTTGTTGACCTATGCTGGTTGGTCCCAGCACACTCCAGAACCTGCCCGGCATCTTCCGGTGGGCTTTTTGTGAATCAGCGGAACCTGATATGCTGCGGCAGGTTGAACAAGCGGCAGCGTCCCCCGCTGCCGGTCGAGGCCCCCAAGCCTCGGTCGGGTCCGCCTCTACCCGCAAGTGGGGGCGGACCCACTGAGTCTTGCGGACCAGGCAACCTGGTTTCCGAAATCCATCATTGCTGGTCAGTGACGGGGCCTTCGCGCTGGCGCTGCTACACACCCTTGCAGGCACTCTATCGTGTCTGGGCCCGACTGAAGCCCGACATGGACTCGCAAAGGTCCGACCCTGAAACAACGGAGCCTTTTCTACATTTGGAAATGTGACCGTCGATCATCGTCCCTTCGTCGGCGGTTGGCTGAGTACCCGCCACGGCTCGGTGGCGTGGTGGGTACTCATTCATGGAGAGCGCATGTGAGGTGCAGCGTGGTGAAGGCTGATGAGCCGCCTACCTTATCTAGATCGCCTGGACGATCTCGTTCAAGCAATTTCCCATCGAAGGGGAGATCCTGCGTGCGGAGTGCCAATTATTCGCTACGTCTTGGCGAAAATCGAAGAAGATCTGCGGGAATGGTTGGCGGGGCCTGGGAGTTCCGAGTAGCGCGGCTTCGACTTATACTGTTTCCGGGATCCGGAAACTGGACTATCCTCCCACGGGTCTTGCGACTCCAGCCGCTCGGGCCAAGCCGTTCCTGTCCGAGGCAGCTAGTTTTTTCATGGCGACGAAAAATCACCGCAGCATAACAAGTACCCGCTTCAGCAAAAGCTAACGGAGCAGTCTTCAGCAGCCAGGGTTCGGAACGCTGGAAGCCTCGTACTGGGTGGAAGCTTCCGCAGCCCGTCTCGCGGCATCGGCAAATGAGTGCGAGACGGCTGTTTCGCGTTCGATTTGAGCGCCCTGGGACCTGCGGCCCGCCGCCTATTGAGGCGCCGGCGGTGGACCCTGTATAAGCGGCTACATCCATAGGGGATCGACCGCTCAGAGGGTCAATGTGCCAGATCGCTTAGCGAAGCTCACGCATTGTCTGCTCACCGCACGTCAGGCAGGTTAGAGCTATCCTGCATGCCGCTTGCCGGGATTACGGGCCCACGATCGGGTAGCTTCGTCCTCTCCATCGAAGCGTTCGGTCCGCTCGGTCAACAGTGTAACGATCAGGGAAGCGCAGAGGAAAGCACGTGCGGTAACGGTTGATTCAACCATTGCTGGTATATTAGGTGTGAGTGGCGGCTCCGGCATTCGGGCGGGCGCTTCAGTGCCGGAGCCGCCTGCGCAGTCCGGTTGGGTTTTGACCGCGCCGTCCTATAATGGGACAGCGCGGTCAATGACTCGTTAAAATGCTACGAAACTAATTAAGCGTGTGCTAAATTGAATCGCAGTTTGCGAGTCAGTTCATGCGTTTGAAGTTCATCAAGCCGCAGGAGCCTGTCCTGGCGCTGAAGCCGCCGGTTAGCAACGGCTGGCTGTGCGAAATCAAAGATGATGGCTGTTGCACCCAGATCATTCTCGATTGGGCCGGCGCGCTCACCTTCACCCGCATGGGGATAGGCCGGTTGAAACGTCACCGGCCTGTCGTCGCTGCCGCCGAGCAGCTGAAAGCGAAATCCTTCATTCCCGGCGGCGAGATGATCGCGCCGCAGCCGGGCGGCCGGCCGAACTTTCACGCGATGCATTCGCGCATGGCGTGGAATGCCGAGCTGCTCGCCTTCGTCGCCTTCGATATCCTGCACAAAAGTGGCGAAGATCTGCGCTGGCGGCCAGCAGTCGAGCGCAAGGCAATCCTGCGGGAGCTCATCCAGCCGGCCGAAGGCATCGTCCAGTGCAGCCAGCATGTCGAAGGCGGTGTCGAGATCTACGAAGCGGCCGATCGGATGAGCCTCGAAGGTATCGTCTCGAAGCGCAAGGTCACCCCTTACCGCAGCGGGGCAAAGGATGCAGTCTGGCTGAAGTGCTGGGACATTGATTTTGAACTTATTGGGATCAAGCGGCAGCCCGGCGAGTGGACAGAGAGGCTGTTCGCACGACACGTCAAGAATGTCGGCAAGGCGGTGATCGCCAAAACCGATGCAATCAAGAACTGGCTCTGGACACGCGAGCAGAAGGCCAAGGCCGGGCCACCGAATGGCGTTCCCACGGCGCAGGTCACGCCTGAGGTCGAATGGGTGAAGCCGGACATCAACGCTCGCGTCCGGACGCTACGCGGCGAGCCCAAGCTGCGCAATGCTCCCGTGCAGGATCTGTGGGAGATCAACAGTGGTGGCGCTGGCTGAGGAAGACAGATCGGAAAAGTTGCCCAGTTATGCCGCATCCGCGGCCGGGCTCCTCGCGGCCATGGGCAACGAGAAGCGACTTCTGTCTCTGTTCATAATGGCCAAAGGCGAGATACGGGTCCGCGATCTGGCATTTCGGGTTGGACTGAGCCAACCCGCTCTCTCTCAGCATCTTGTCATGTTGCGGAAATTTGATTTGGTTGCCAAGAGACGCGAAAGGAACACAACCTTTTATTCGTGCACCGACCGGGCTCTGGAGCTCATTCAGCTTTTGGAAAGATGGGTAGAAAACGACATGCTTTCTGACCTCAATCCGTGACAGCCAGTCGGTTTGGTGATGGCCTGGGGCAAGGGAGTTCGACTGTTCGTTTGCAAGTAGTTGGACCGCGCATTACGGCAGCGTATCAGTTTGAAATTTGACGCCGCGCTTATCGCGAACCGGGGCAGATCGTGGGCGCCCCGTCGCGACGACGTGTGCGCTCAACAGTGCACATTTTGACAGCGACGGATCGTAGGGGAGGCGCTATCGCGGAATGGCCGACGGGCTACCTAGACCATCAGGTTTAATTGCTGGATTCCTATTGTGCCGGTAGCGTAACTGAGCTGGGGCGTCCAGCACTGGCCGGCACGGCGTGGTCCACCCCCAAATTCGCAACCGTGCCGGCCTTCGTTAGGTCAGACGCTACCCCATGGCAGGGTGGCCGGTCAGCTTCCCGGCCTAGACTGAAGTGCGTTGTGGATATGTCTTGCTGCGGTGGCGGCATGACCAAACGCAACGGCAATTTGATTGAGGCCCTCAGCCACGTCTCCAATGGCATAGAGGCCCGCAGTCGACGTTTCGAGGTGTCGGCTGACCAGAACATATCATTGCGCGTCACACCCTGCACCGAGTGCGACGGCAAGTTTCAGAGCGCACATCAGAGCCCATTGCGGGGTACACCACATCCACGTCCCGCATTGGCGCACCGTCGGCCATGACAACGTCGAACCCGGTTGCCCCGCGACCAGATTCTCGACGGTGTCCCAGATTCGATGACGCCTGCCGAGGCCATGCCGCGAGCGTCCTCGGAAATATCCTCCGGATAGCTGGCGAGCAAGTGGCCTGACCGCTGTACTCCTTCAAGAACAGGGCCTCCTTGAGTGCCAGATGCACTGGGCCTACGACGCCGATGCGCTTGCCCACGGCCTCGTAGGCGTCGCAGACCGGACACAGTCGGACGGTGCCGGCCGCCACCGCCTCCTCCAGCTCTTCTATTGCCGGGGCCTTGTCCACAATCCCGGTTGCAAGAACCATGCGCTGTGCTCGGATGGTCCCGAAGGTGGTCGTCAGCAGAAAGGTCCCGTCGCGCTTCTCGGCGCCCGCTACACGACCGTCCACAACGCCTGCACCGTGCCTGGGCTTTGAGACGGCCGAGCAACTCTGGCCCGCCTACGCCGTCCGGGAAGCCAGGACAGTTATGCGATTTTGGAATGAGCTTGGCTCGTGCGTCGCCAGCGTCGACCAAGATCACCGAACGCAAGAATCTCGCCAGATACATGCCTGCCGCAAGTCCTGCGGGCCGCCGCCGACAATCGCCACGTCAAACACATGACCGGAGGAAGAACTTGGCATTGCGCCCAACATTGCCCAAAGGATCTTGTTCCCTGCTTTGGCAGGGGGATGAGTAGCTGACGGTCAGGCCTTCAAGGTGGATTTTCGCGGCAACTCGTCGAGGTGTCTCTCACCGGGCGGCGGTGCGCGCCTCGATTTGATTTGCGCGGTCTGCGACACCGAGGGGTTCCAGCTTTTGCAAGGCTTCAATTCGAGGTGCCCGAAAATGCCGACATGGCATTTCACCGGCCAACTTGCCATTAGACGAGCGACCGTTCGCATTACCCGGGCCCACGCGATTGGACCGAATCGACCTAACGGGAAAACCTAGCCTGATAGTTCTGTCCTTCCGACTCGGAGTGGCGCGATGCCCACCGTCTGAAGGCCGCTCAGATTTTCTGACCAGTCGAGGTGCAGACTATCATAGTTGATTGTTGCTGCCGGTGACCTAGCGTAATCAAAGGCTCACGTAGCTTTCCAACAGAGGACGGTATGTTGTATCCAGGTCGATTTTTAGAACCGAGCGATATTGTGATGCTTGCCCGTGTTTGTGAGACGGTCTGCAAAGAGCGCGGCGTACCTGTTGCTTCGCGGGCGGGAGAGCGCACGGCTGCGCACGTACTCAGGCTGTTCATGAACGGCTTGAGTGGGGAGAATGAGCTGCTCGATGCTGAGAGGAACTGGGCTCGACGGAGTGATCTGGCGTTCGAGAAGGCTGCTGTCAGCTACGATAACACAAGAGAGGCCGCGTGATTAGCTTCCTGAGAATCGAAGTAGCGAAGAAAACCGCTCGCTCCACGCGACGGGCCCCAGAGGCACCCTCTGCATAGAGCGGGGTGTTGCTGCGGCACTCTTAAGGTGAGGTAAAGCTTCCGCACGCAGCCCGATTCGTGGGCGATCGGCTCTGTTGGAAATTTGGTGGTGAGACTAAGGACAATCGACGCGTAGTGTGTTCCGGGCGATCTTCCAGGCGGACTCGACATGCCGCCGCGCTGCTGCTTCCGCCGCTTCCGGCTTGTGTGCGCGGATCGCATCCATGATCTCGTTCATCTCGGCGATCGCCGCTTCGCGCCGGTTGGTCGAGACGATTGTCATCGAACGAAGCTGGTTGATGCGGACATTCAGCCCGGAGACGATTTCCCAGGCGACACGCTTGTCGGCGGCCTCGAACAGTGCCTCGTAGAATTTGGTCGTCGCCCGCATCACCGCAGGCGGCGTCGCCGACGCCCACGCATCGAACAAATCCGCCAGCGCCCTTTCGAGCGTTGCCAACTGCTCGCCGGTGGCCGACAGGGCACAGGCTCGGGCCGCGATGCCTTCAAGCAGAGCCCGAAGCTCGTAGATCTCGTCGGTACGGCCGAGGTCCGGCCTGGCGACGGCCGGCCCATGCCCAGGGATCATCTGCACGAGCCCCTCTGCCTCCAGCTGCCGCAGTACCTCACGCACGACGGAACGGCTGACGCCGAGCTGGTCGCAAAGCGGCCGTTCGACAAGCCTTTCGCCAGGCTGGAAATGGAAATCCATGATCGCTTCGCGCATGCGCTCCAGCGCCAGCGTCCTCAAGGTCTTGGAGCTGCGGTCGATGCGAAGCGTGTCGTCTGGCATGTATGCCTCCTGCGCCGCTACGAAAACAGATTCGATGCCCGGTTGACAAGGTACTTGGCGCTCCATAGCATGGTATACCATAAGATGGTAGCGGGATTTGATGTCCCGAGGCACCACCTACCCGAGGAATTCCATGCAGCCCGCCATTCGTAAGATCGTTACCTATACCGAGAACACGCTGATCGAAGGCGGCAAGGCCGCCCCCCGGCCGCTGCGCCTTATCGGCGTCGCAGCGGTGCTGACCAATCCCTGGGCCGGTCGCGGCTTCACCGACGATCTGTCGCCCCAAATCCGAGCCTGTGCGCCGGTGCTGGGAGAGATCCTGACCCACGAGATCGTTGCCGCCGCCGGTTCCGGCGAGGCTATCGAGGGCTATGGCAAGGCCGCCATCTGCGGTACGTCGGGCGAGATCGAGCATGCGTCGGCGTTGATCCATACGCTGCACTTCGGCAACCACTATCGGCGTGCCGTAAGCGCCAAGACCTACCTTGCCTTCACCAATCTGCGCGGCGGGCCGAACACCCCGATCATCATTCCGCTGATGGACAAAAATGACGAAGGGCGGCGCTCGCATTACCTCACCGTGCATTTCCAGATCGGCGATGCACCGGCGCCCGACGAGCTGGTTGTGGCGCTCGGCGCCTCGATCGGCGGCCGCCCGCATCATCGAATCGGCGACCGCTACCAAGACCTCAAAGAGCTTGGGGACGTGCATGGCTGACCCTTCCGCATCGGCATGGGCTCGACGGGGTGCGGCGCCCGACGGCACCGGCTTCATCCGTGTCGGCGCGGGCGCACCGGTGCTTTTTATTCATGGCGTTGGTATGAACGCCGCGATCTGGCAGCCGCAGATCGAGCGGATGTCCGATAGCTTCGACGTCATCGCCATCGACATGCTCGGCCACGGTCAGTCGCCGCTGCCGCCGCAGAACCCAGAACTCGCCGACTATGCTGATCAGGCCATTCGCCTGCTCGACCATCTCGGCCTCGACAAAGTATCCGTCATCGGCCACTCGATGGGCGCGCTCGTTGCCCAGGAACTCGCGCTACGCGCAGCCGAGCGCGTCCGCCGCATCGTCTCGCTGAATGCCGTGTTCCGGCGGCCACCTGAACTGGCCGAAGCTGTTCGCCAGCGCGCGGTGGCGCTTACCGGCAAGAGTGACGTGACCGGCACGGCACAGACCATTGCCCGCTGGTTCGGAGATCCGGTGCCGGTCGAGCTCGAGGCGGCTGCACGGAAGACGGCCGCCGTACTGGGTGCCGTCGACCCGGAAGGTTATGCTCGCACCTATCGCCTGTTCGCTCGTGCCGACAGCGACCACGCTGACCGCCTGCCGAGGCTAGCCGTACCGGCCCTGTTCATGACCGGTTCCGAGGACAGGAATTCTTCGCCGGCAATGTCGGCCGCGATGGCGCGGCTGGCGCCGCATGGCCGCTGCACAGTGCTCTCAGGCGAGCGGCATATGATGGCGGTGGCGGATCCCGGCCTGACGACGCGCCATATCGTCGACTTCCTCAAAGAAGGCGAAGCGATCGAGCAAGACAGCGCTGCCGCGGCGAACACCGGGTTCGACGGCAGCGAGTTCCGCCGTGCGCTGGGTTCCTTCCTCACCGGCGTCACCATCGTCACCACCATCGGGCCCGAAGGCGAGCCGCGCGGCTTCACCGCCAACTCCTTCACCTCGGTGTCGCTTGATCCACCTTTGGTGCTGGTCTGCATCGCTCATAAGGCGGTTGGCCATCCTGTCTTTGCGACATCGAAAAGCTTCGCCATCAACGTCCTCAACGAGGATCAGAAGGCAGCGTCCGGCATATTCGCCTCGAAAGCGGCCGACAAGTTCGCCGCCGTTGCCTGGCGACCGGGACGAACGGGCAGCCCCGTGCTGGACGGCTCCGTCGCATCCTTCGACTGCGACATGGAGCGGCTGGTCGATGCCGGTGATCATTCAATCCTCATTGGCCGCGTCCGCGATTTCGAGCACAATTCCGCGCAGCCGCTCGGCTATTGCCGCGGCGCGTATGTCGCGCCCGGCCTCAGCCAGGACGCGCTGGCAGCCACCCAGCCCGGCACCGATGTCGGCGCCATCCTCGAGAATGGCGGCCGGATCCTGTTCCTGGAGACGGCGGATGGTTTTGAACTGCCGCGCGGTCGGGGTCTGGGTGCGGCTGGCGATGGGAAAAGCCTGCGAGGGGTGCTTGCCGCGAGGGCCATCGAGGCCAAGCTGGGCTTCCTTTTCGCCGTCTGGGACGATGCCAGAGATGTTTCGCGCACACATGTCTACTATCGCGGCACGTTCGACGTGCCCGCTTCCAGCGATCGCGGCATCAGGCTGGTCGAGATTCACGCGATCGAGGAGTTGAAAATCGCCGATCCGGCGATCCGCTCGATGCTCGCACGCTATGTCAAGGAATGCTCAGTGGATGCATTCGGCGTCTATGTCGGCAACGATGTCGAAGGCGAGGTCCGGCCGCTCGCCAGGACCGCCGGTTCCACAGCACCCAACACAGGTGACCAGCGATGAAATTCTCGCTCTTCGTGCATATGGAACGGTCGGACCTCGCCAAGCCGCATTCCGAGCTCGTGACCGAGCTCGAGGAGTTGGTCCTGATGGCCGAACAGGCCGGATTCGAGACCGCCTGGATCGGCGAGCATCACGGCATGGAATTCACCATTTCGCCCAATCCTTTTATCAATATCGCTTATCTCGCGGCCAAAACCAGCCGGATCCGTCTCGGTACCGGAACCGTGATCGCGCCCTTCTGGCATCCGATCAAACTTGCCGGCGAAGCGGCGATGGCCGACGTCATTAGCGGTGGTCGGCTCGACATCGGCATCGCGCGCGGCGCCTACAGTTATGAATATCAGCGTATCTTTCCAGGCCTCGACGCCTGGGGCGCCGGCCAGCGCATGCGTGAGATCATACCGGCGATCCGCGGCCTCTGGGAAGGCGACTTCGAACTCTCCGGCGAGTTCTGGCAATTCCCGCCCACCACCTCCTCCCCCAAGCCGCTACAGAAACCCTACCCGCCGATCTGGGTGGCAGCGCGCGATCCGAACTCGCACGATTTTGCCGTTTCCCATGGATGCAAGGTGCAGGTGACGCCGCTGGCTTCCGGCGACGACGAGGTGGCGAGCCTGATGCAGCGCTTCAACGGCGCCTGCGCTGCGCATCCCGAGATCGAACGTCCGGAAATCATGCTTTTGATGCACACCTTCGTCGCCGAGGATGCAGCCGATGCCGATCGCCTCACCCAGGACCTGTCGACCTTTTACTGCCAGTTCGGCGCCTGGTTCCAAAACAAGAAGCCGGTGCACCAAGGCATATTGGAACCGCTGACGGAGGACGAGATCGCGGCCATGCCGCAATACGCGCCGGACAGGATCAGGCAGAATCTGGTGATCGGCGAAGCCGACGAAGTCCTCGCTCGACTGAAGGCTTATGAGGCGCTCGGCTACGACCAGTATTCGATCTGGATCGACAGCGGGCTTTCGCATGAGCGCAAAACGAAATCGCTGAAACTGTTCATCGACCGGGTAATGCCGGCCTTCCTCTGATCGCGAGCCCATGACCGACGCTGTTTTCAGAAACTTCATCGACGGCCGCTTCGACGAGCCATCAGCCACGTTCGACAGCGTCGACCCGTCGACCGGCGCGGCCTGGGCCAGGATGCCGGTGGCGAGCGAAGCCGATGTCGACCGCGCCGTCGAGGCGGCGCACCGCGCATTGCGCTCAGACCCATGGCGAAGGATGACAGCGACAGAGCGTGGAAAGCTGCTTGTCAAGCTCGGTGACCTCGTCGCCGCCAATGCCGCGAGCCTTGCCCAACTCGAGACACGCGACACCGGCAAGATCATCCGCGAAACGCGCGCCCAGATCGCCTATGTCGGCGACTACTACCGCTATTATGGCGGGCTCGCCGACAAGCACGAAGGCGCGCATGTGCCGATCGACAAGCCGGATCTCGACGTCACCATTCGTCGCGAGCCGATCGGCGTCGTTGCCGCCGTCGTGCCGTGGAATTCGCAGCTGTTCCTTTCGGCCGTCAAGCTCGGCCCGGCGCTGGCCGCGGGCTGCACAATCGTGCTCAAGGCGTCCGAGGATGGTCCGGCGCCGCTGCTCGCTTTTGCCGAACTCGTCGAGGAAGCCGGCTTTCCCTCCGGCGTCGTCAGCATCCTCACCGGCTTCGGCCATGAGTGCGGCCAGCGCCTGACCAGCCACAAACTGGTCTCGCGCGTCGCCTTCACCGGCGGCCCCTCGACGGCGCGCGCCATTGTCAGGAATACGGCGGAGAACCTTGCCTACACGACGCTGGAGCTCGGCGGCAAAAGCCCGATCGTCGTCTTTGCCGACGCCGACCTCGACAGCGCCGCCAATGCGGTTGTCGCCGGCATTTTCGCCGCGACCGGCCAGAGCTGCGTCGCCGGGTCACGGTTGCTGATCGAGCGTTCGGTAAAAGATGAGTTCCTCGTCCGGCTGAAGCGCAAGGCCGAAGCGATCCGCATCGGCGACCCACAGGATCCGGCCACAGAAATGGGGCCGCTCGCCACGCTGCGCCAGCGAGACTGGATCGAGAAGGTGGTCGCGGAGAGCCTTGCCGCGGGCGGCAGACTGGTCACCGGTGGAACGCGGCCAACCGGCGACGGCTTCTACTACGCGCCGACTATCATCGACGCCGGCGGCAGCGACCTGCCTTGCGTGCGCGAGGAATTGTTCGGGCCGGTGCTCAGCGTGCTTGCCTTCGACAGCGAGGCGCAGGCACTGGCGCTCGCCAACGATACGCCCTTTGGCCTGGCTTCGGGCGTGTTCACCAGCAATCTCGGCAAGGCGCATCGCATGGCGCGTGACATCCATGCCGGTGTTGTCTGGGTCAACACCTATCGCGCCGTATCGCCGCTCGTTCCCTTTGGCGGTTACGGCCTGTCGGGTCTCGGCCGCGAAGGCGGGCTCGACGCCATCAGAGATTACACGCGCTCGAAATCCGTCTGGATCAAGACGTCGGACGAGCCGATCCCGGATCCCTTCGTCATGCGCTGAGGGGTTTGGGGCGCAGGTGCATTGAGAAAAACAAGAACAGACCAACAGAGGAGAATATCATGAAATTGTTTCTGACCGGCTTGCTGGCCGGACTGCTCGCCGCCACCGCTGGCAAGGCCGATGAAATGGCCTTCACAAGTTGGGGTGGCACCACGCAAGAGGCGCAGACGAAATCCTGGGCAGCCCCCTTCGAGGCCAACTCCGGCATCAAGGTCCTGCAAGACGGACCAACCGACTACGGCAAGCTCAAGGCCATGGTCGATGCCGGCAACGTTACTTGGGATGTCGTCGACGTGGAGATGGACTTCGCCATCAAGGCCGCCAAGGACGGGCTGCTGGAACCGATCGACTATTCCCTGGTGCCCAGGGCCGATCTCGACCCGCGCTTCAGCAATGAGCATGCCGTCGGCAGCTTCTATTATTCCTTCGTGCTCGCGTGGAACAAGAGTGCCGTAACGGGCGAGCCGACCGGCTGGGCCGACATGTTCGACACCAAGAAGTTTCCCGGCAAACGGACCTTCTACAAATGGTCGGCGCCCGGCGTCATCGAGATCGCGCTGCTCGCCGACGGCGTGCCGGCGGACAAGCTCTATCCGCTTGACCTCGACCGTGCCTTCAAGAAACTCGACACCATCAAGTCCGACATCGTCTGGTGGGGCGGCGGTGCCGAGTCACAGCAGCTGATCGCTTCCGGGGAGGCCGCCTTCGGGCAACTGTGGAACGGGCGCGTCTTTGCCCTTCAGCAGGATGGCACCGAAGTCGGAGTCTCCTGGAACCAGAACCTCACCGCCGCCGACGTGCTCGTCGTGCCGAAAGGCGCCAAGAACAAGGGCAGTGCGATGAAGTTCCTTGCCGCTGCGTCCAGCCCGACCGGCCAGGCGAAATTCGCCGAGGCAAGCGGCTATGCGCCGATCAATACCAAGGCCAAGGCTGAGATGCCCGCCGATGCCGTCAAAGCACTCCCCGATGCCCATGTTGAGGGACAGATCAACCTCGACATGAACTACTGGGCCGAGCATCGAGATGAGATCGCCACGCGCTGGTATGCCTGGCAGACCAAGTAACGCCGTTGCAGGTGACGGGCGCGCGGCTGGCGCGCCCCGTTTCGGGACAGGACCGCTCGATGCAAGGAATTTCTTTCAGACGCAGCTCAGTCGCCGGCCTGCCGGCCGGCAGCGGCAGCGCCTTGCCGGCTCTGCTGCTGGTCGGCCTGTTCTTCATCATGCCGGTGGTGGCCCTGCTGCTGCGCAGCGTAACCGATCCTGAACCGGGCCTGCAGAACTACGCGACCCTGTTCGGCAGCGGCACCTATGTGCGGGTGTTCCTCAACACTTTCCTGGTCGCATCGGTCGTAACCGCCGTCACCATCCTGGTGGCCTTTCCCGTTGCCTGGATGCTGGCGATCATGCCGCCGGCCATGGGATCGATCGTCTTCGGCAGCATCGTGCTGTCGATGTGGACCAACCTTCTCACCCGCACCTATGCATGGATGGTGCTGCTGCAGCGTACGGGGGTGATCAACCGGGCACTGATGGGGCTCGGCATCATCCACGAGCCGCTGCCGCTTATCAACAATCTGGCCGGGGTCACCATTGGCATGGTCTACATCATGCTGCCCTTCATGATCCTGCCGCTGGTGGGCACTTTGCGCGCCATCGACCCTATGACGCTGCGCGCCGCCGCCCTTTGCGGCGCAAGCCCGTTCGAGGCCTTCCGCCGCATCCTCTTACCGCTGTCTCTTCCGGGCGTCGCCGCCGGCGGTCTGATGGTCTTCGTCATGTCGCTCGGCTACTTCGTCACGCCGGCCCTGCTCGGCGGCACATCGAACATGATGCTGGCAGAGATGATCGCCCAGACGGTGCAGTCGCTACTCAACTGGGGGCTCGGCAGTGCGGCCGCCTTCGTCCTGCTTGTCGTCACCATGGCGCTCTACGCGATCCAGCTTCGCCTGGTTGGTGCCAGGCGCGCCGGGGGAGGGATCTGACATGCTGCTCGACTATGAACGGCTCGGATGGCTGCGGGTGGCGCTTGTCGGCTTCACGGCGGCCGTCGCGGCATTCCTGCTGCTGCCGGTGGTCTTCATCGTGCTCCTGTCGTTCGGTTCGTCGCGCTGGCTGGCCTTTCCGCCACCCGGCTGGACGCTGAGATGGTATCAGCAATTGCTGGGCGACCCGACCTGGATCGATGCCGCGCTGACCAGTGCCCGAATTGCCGCCATGGCCGCTATTCTGGCCGTCATCATCGGCCTGTTCGCTGCCTTCAGCCTCGTCAGGGGTGAGTTCCGCGGACGCCAGGTCCTGCGCGGATTGCTGTTGACGCCGATGGTGCTGCCGGTCGTCGTTTTCGCCATCGCCATCTACGCTTTCTTCCTGCGCATCGGCCTCGCCGGCACCACGGTCGGCTTCGTCATCGCCCACACCATCCTGGCGCTTCCCTTCGCCATCATCCCGATCACCGCTGCGCTCGAAGGTTTCGATAAATCCATCGAGGATGCAGCCATCGTCTGCGGCGCAAGTCCGTTTCAGGCGCGGCTGAGGATCACCTTGCCGTCGATCAGGATCGGCATCTTCTCGGCGGCGATCTTCTCGTTCCTGGCCTCGTGGGATGAGGTCGTGGTGGCGATTTTCATGGCAAGTCCGACCTTGCAGACCTTGCCGGTTAAGATCTGGGGCAGCCTGCGCGCAGACCTCAGCCCGGTGGTCGCCGCCGCCTCCAGCCTGCTCGTTGGCCTGACGTTTTGCCTGATGATTGTGACCGCACTCCTTCGCAGAAAATTGTCCAGATGACCCGGTCCTTCCTGTCCATACGCGCGCTAAGAAAGACGTTCGGCGCCTTCGTCGCCGTCCACGACGTGACCATCGATGTGCCCAAAGGTGAATTCCTGACATTCCTCGGCCCGTCCGGCTCCGGCAAGTCGACGACGCTCTACGCCATTGCCGGTTTCCAGGATCCGAGCTCAGGCGATGTGCTTTTGGAGGACATGTCGCTGCTTTCGGTGCCGTCGCACAAGCGCAACATCGGCATGGTGTTCCAGCGCTACACGCTGTTTCCGCATCTGAGCGTCGCCGAGAATATCGCCTTTCCGCTGCGCGTGCGCCGCCGGCCCGATGCTGAGATCAAGCGCAAGGTTGCCGACATGCTGGCGCTGGTGCGTCTCGAAAACTTCGCCGACCGCCATCCGGGCGCGCTGTCTGGCGGCCAGCAGCAGCGCGTGGCGCTTGCCCGCGCGCTCGCCTACGACCCGCCGATCCTTTTGATGGACGAGCCGCTATCGGCGCTTGATAAGAAGCTGCGCCAGGAAATCCAGGCCGAGATCCGCCGCATCCACCGGGAGACAGGCGTCACCATCCTCTATGTCACCCACGACCAGGAGGAGGCGCTGCACCTATCCGATCGGATCGCGCTGTTCAGTGAAGGCCGCATCGAACAGATCGGCACCGGCGAGGATCTTTACCTCCGGCCGGCGAGCGAATTTGTTGCGGGCTTCATCGGCAACTCGAATTTTCTGCCGGCTGAGCATTTGCAAACCGCGCGTGGCGCATCCACGATCCGCCTGGCCGACGGCTCAATCGTGACCGGTATCAAAACGACAACATCGTTCGGCCAGGGTCAGAGGGTCCGGCTGATGGTGCGCCCGGAAGCCTTCCGCCTCGCGCCTGGAGCCACGAGCGCGGCGCTCGCCGTCGAGATCATCGACACGGCGTTCTTTGGCGACCGCCGGCGCGTCATGGCGCGCACGGCCGCCGGCGACGAAATTGATGTCAGGCCAGCCTCTGACGCGGAGGGAGCAGACAGCGCCACAACATCAGGCAAGCGTATCTTTTTTGATCCCGGATCGGCCTTCTTGTTTCCGGCCTGAAGGGCCGGATTGGTCAGGTCACGTCGATGTCTGTGAAGGCCCGAAGAACCGCTTCTTAAAATCCGTGTCTGAACGCTGCCGATCCGCTCCTGGCCCAACGCCGCCCGACTGCTTTGCGCCTCATGGTCGTAAGGTCGGTTTTGCCATCGCCTAAAAGCTGACGATCGCAGGCGACTGCGCTGGAAGCCGTGGGACAGTGGCCATCGCCCGATGGCGTTCAGGATCGTGCTGGCAAAGCCGCAATCAGCGAAGCAACAAAAGGGGCGGTTTGGCCGTTCTGATGAGTCGCATTGGCGGCTGGGGCATTCGAAGACATGACGACGCAGCAAATTTTGTCATTTGCCGTAACCTTCGTGAATGGCAGCGTTCGTGTGGGGTCGCTATCGTTATGATCTGGTCGCGGCCGCGGCACTGTTGCTTGCTCTCTCGGTTGGCATTGTGCCTCTTGACGAAGCCTTCAGCGGGTTCAGCGACGATATCGTGGTTATTGTTGGCAGCGCTCTGCTGGTGAGCGCAGGGATATCGCGCTCGGGTATCATGGAGGCCGCCATCAAGCGCTTTGCTCCGAAATTATCGGGAGTTCGGTCGCAACTGGCGCTGCTGGTGATCGTGGTCACGATCCTCTCTGCCTTTGTAAAGAATATCGGGGCGCTCGCTATCATGATTCCGATCGCCTTCCAGTTCGCGCGCCGGTCTAACATTTCACCCTCGATATTTCTGATGCCTATGGCGTTCGGGTCACTGCTCGGCGGTCTCATGACGCAGGTGGGAACATCTCCCAACATCGTTGTGTCCCGAGTACGAGAGGAACTGACCGGAACCGCCTTCACAATGTTCGACTTCACACCTGTTGGAGCTGCCATAGCCGCTGCCGGAACGATCTTCCTTCTGTTTTTCTATTGGTTGTTGCCGGTGCGCGAAAAGCTTGGCGGATCACTGAACGAAGCCCTCGACATCAAGAACTACCTTACGGAGGCTCGAATTGTCGCCGACTCCACGGTGCTCGGGAAAACCGTCGCAGACCTCATGAAGCTCGCCGGCGGCGATGCAATCGTGACGTCGATTCTGCGCAATCGCACGATGCGGATGACGCCACTGCCCGACGCGATCCTCAAGGTGAATGACATCCTGTTGCTCGAGGGCGACCCAGAAGCGCTGGATCGCCTTGTCTCCCAGGGCAGGCTCAGCGTGACCGGGGATAGGGTTGGTGGTGACGACACCACCAACGAAATGGTCGCTATCGAAGCCGTAATCGGTGAAAGCTCCTCTTTGATCGGCTGGACCGCCCAGCGCCTTGCCCTTTACGATCGCTTCAATGTCAACCTCCTGGCTGTCAGCCGTCGCGGGGAGCGCCTCGACCGCAGGCTGGCCGAAGTCGAGCTGAGGCTCGGGGACGTTGTCGTTTTGCGGGGCATTGCAGCCAGGATGCCTGAGATACTTCGTGAACTCGGCTGCTTACCACTGGCAGAAAGGGCAATCCTTCTTGGTAGCGTCCGCAAGGGTATCGTGCCGGTAGTAATCCTTGCTCTCGCCATGGTGGCGACGGCGTTTGGGCTGCTGCCAGTCTCCGTCGCTTTCTTCGCGGCCGCTGTCGCGGTTGTGCTTTTCAAGGTCATTCCGCTCCGCGACGTCTACCAATCGCTCGATGGGCCTATCCTCGTGATGCTGGCCGTTCTCATTCCAGTAAGCGATTCGCTACGCAGTACAGGGGCGACGGGAGTAGTTGCCGGCGAGCTTGCTAGGCTGGGAACACTCCTTCCGGCGTCCGGCGCACTGATGCTCATCCTTGTCGCCGCCATGGCCGTTACGCCATTCCTCAACAATGCCGCCACCGTCCTTGTCATGGCGCCTATCGCCGCCGAATTTGCTAGTGATCTGGGCTACCGGCCGGAAGCATTTTTGATGGCTGTCGCCATTGGCGCCGGCTGTGACTTTCTCACCCCGATCGGACATCAGTGCAACACGCTTGTCATGGGGCCGGGTGGCTACCGCTTCAGCGACTATCCCCGTCTGGGACTGCCCCTATCTTTTCTCGTAGTCATTGTTGCCGTGCCGATGCTTATGATCGTTTGGCCAGTGGACTGACATCGATATTCGGATGCCCTCCTTGGAAATCCCACATGACACTACATTCCGGTTGGTGTCGCCAACGGTGGCCCTCTCGTCCCGCCCGCGGCGATAGACACTTTGTTCCAGCCGTTCATCGGGCGAAGGGAAAGCAAGCAAAAGTCGGCACAAGGCGTGTTTTGCGCAGCGGCAGGGCCATGGTGAACTGCAAGCCGTCACAACGACATTCTATCTTGCCGCTAACCTGAGATACGAGCGTTGCACATCGCGCAGGGCGGACGAGGGCGGCTGTTAGCCGCCCAGTCATTTCATCTCACACGTTGCGACGCCCTCTGGCCCCCTCCAGGTCATCACCTGTGTAGACATCAGCCGTTGGATCGAAGCCGGTCCAACCGCCTGCTTCGTATTCGTTTCGACGGCGGGCGATGTCGACGGGATTATATTGCTTCAGTATCTCTTCCGCGTCGGGGACTAGGTCGTCTTCGACCCTGGCTATGACCATTGTTCCCCCACGCCGAACGCCTTCGGCATAAACATGTGCGTCGTTTTCTGGCACACCGGACTCTGTCATCGCGCCGATGATGCCACCAGCTGCGCCACCGACCACGGCACCGCCGACAGCGCCGACCGCAGTCGCTGCCAGCCAGCCCGCGGCAACCACGGGGCCGACACCGGGTATGGCCATCAGGCCGAGGCCGGTGAGCGAGCAAGCCGCCGGCCCCGCCGATAACGGCGCCGACACCAGCCCCCGCCGCCGCATCCTCGCCAGCCTCCGACGCTTCGCCCGTAAGCCGGCCGCTCGAATTGCTCGCCACGATGCTAATATCGTCGTGCGGAACGCCGGTGGCTTCAAGCTCACCCACAGCGTCGCTTGCTTGATCGTAATTGTCGAAGAGTCCTGTTACGGTTTTCATCTGATTTGTCCTTGCTTGGTGATCAATTCTTGCCGGCAACGACGTTGCCTTGAAAGTCGAGGGCGATGGGTGCTGCTTTGCCGTCCTTGCTCGCGGTTCCACGCCAGATCCCCTTGTCGTCCTTCGTCAGGGCGGAGACGTCCGAGTAACCCGCCTTCTCGATGGCGCTCTTGGCCTGGTCCTCGGTGAAGCTGTTGGCACCAGGCACCGGCGCCGCAGAATTTGTGGTGTCCGCATCGGAGGCGGCTGGCGCGGAACTGTCGGGGGCAGGAGCGGCAGCCGCGACCTTGCCAATCATCTCCTGATGCATCTTGAGTGTCGGCAACGTCTCGCTTGCAAACGACTTGAGAGCGGAATTGTCGCCATCCTTGGCGTAACTTTCAAACATGCTCACAGCGTCGGCATGCGCCGTCCTCTGCATGTCGGCATAGGGTGCATCGACTGGCGCCGCAGCTGACTGCAACTTGTCGACGTCGCTCTTGTGGGCAGCGTCGAGGTCGGCGGGCACCTGCAATTTCTGTTCGCCGGCAATACTCTCGAGCTTGGCGTTCGCAGTGCCATGGTCGGAGATCATCCTCTGGGCGAAATCCTTAAGGGTCGGATCTTGGAGCTTGTCTTGAGCGACCTTGCTGGACTGCACTTCGAACATCCCGCCGATCGCGGCCTTCGTGACGAAGTCCTGTGCCGTCTCTGCTGACAAGGCAGGCAGTACAGCGGTCATTACGGTCGCGATCGAGAGCGATGCCATGCGTAGTTTGGTTCTCATGCTGAGGTTCCTTGGTTGAGGAGGACGATGAACCCCAATCTCCTGGCGCTACCTTTGTTCCGGACGTTGACAAATGTCGGACATTTCGGGGCGCCATTCCCGTCGTCGTGAAGCTGGCGGAGCGTCCCGATCCCATTGTCCGGGACCTCAGACCGATCGAAGAGTTGCCATTGCGCGCAGAGGGAGCCTGATGGCGAAAAATCCAACGGTGAAAAGTTCGGTGTGCGATCTGGCAAGAGCCTGAAGCAGACGCGCCCGGTCAGAAAAGCACCACAAAGGCGGAAAGACGTCGGTCACGCCCCAGACTCCGCCTAACCGGCATGCCGGCGGGTAGGCAGGTCGACATGCGTGACCTCCGCCAAGTGATCGCGCGAACGGCCAAGGCACCCGCCGCTGCTCGTTTCTGATTATGAAAGCCCGCCGCCCCATTTGCGAAGCGGCGGGCTTCATCCGCCCCAACTTGTCAAGGCAACTTTGATGCCAAACCTTTTTGGCTCTCTATAGGACAATGGGCCTGTCCGACAGCGATCAAACAGACATCCAAAATGCCAGCAGCAGGGCGCATATGGATGAGACGAAAGCAGCGGTGGCAAAAAGCACGCCCTGCCAATCTGGCGGTGGATCGGACACCAACTTGTCGGGGGGCGGATGATTGTCATTCATGATAAGCAATTTTGCGATGCCAAGTTTGGTCCCGCTAATCCTTCAGGTTGTCGGCGGAAATGGCCGCCCTACCGAAGGCCAAAGAAACTCAAAACCGCCAAGACGACGACCACCGCACCGACGAGCCAAATGATATTGTTCATGATCTCTCTCCTGTTGCTTTCGAAAGTTCGCGCCTGGCAGCGCCGATCGTTCGGGACGCCTCTGCTTCGAGTTCTACAAGCTTGTCCCTGATCTCCTCCGGCTCGGCGTGCTCCAATCCGACAACGTCATTTCTGGTTTCATTCAGTGAAACGATGATCTCATCGAGTTTGGCGTGAATGGCGGCGGTGTCGCGATAGCCTTGTAGAAGGACAACACCAGTGATCACGATGGCGGCAACCGACAGGGCGTAGGTAACCGCACTTGTCAGACCAAAGGGCACCAGGGCGGTGCACAAAACCATTGCTAGGAGAATGACATAGAAGCCCGGCGGCCGAGATAGGAAGTCGGAGGCCGCGAAAAGGAACCGATTCATATCCGGGCCAAAGTCATCAAGGCGACCAGTGCGGTAATGGCCACACAGATAGGCACTGCTGCCAGTAAGCCTGCCTCTAAGATCCGACTCTCTTTGTCGCGCAACATCAGGTCACCTACTCCAAGTTAAAGATATAGGGCTCGCGAGCAGCTGGGCGGCTCGCGAACCCTGCTATGGCGTCGGAAGGGACGTTGCTGCGCCGATCCACCACATGTCAGCCAAGCACGAGTGCCATCACGAGAAAGGGGACAGCTGCGAATAACAGCGTGCTTGGCCAGCACTTTTATCCATCTGCTTTCTCCCAAATTCGAGAGACAACAGCCGCGGGGGGCAGGCGTTCCAGTCGCTGTCTCTGACAGGACCAATGCGTGTTCTAGGACCAGACTTAGGCCCCAAAGGGACTAGACCTAAGTGCCTAAGGCGGAACGTTTAGGGCGGCTCCATGTTCAAGTTGCCGGGCGGCGCGGGACGATGATCGTGTTGCGCCCGTCCCCACGGGAGTGCAGATATGAACATGCTTCTAAAGAACACCGCAGCAGCGATGTTGCTCTTGGCTGGGATCGGCTCAGCCGCCGCGGACGACATCATTATCCAGCCGGAACAAGACACCGTCATCCGCGAATATGTGAAGCAGCAGCCCCTGGCGTCGGTCAAGCTCCCCGGCGTGGAACTGAATGTCGGGACAGCTCTGCCAGACACGGTTGAGATCCATGAGGTCCCCAACGTCAAATACCGCTATGTGGTGGTCGACAACCGCACGGTGCTGGTGGACCCGGGCACCCGAAAAATCATCAAGGTTTACGACTGAACGAACCAATCCAACCCCGCCGCCATCGCTGGCGGCGGGGCTGAAGCGTATAAATCTCCACGTCCGGACGAAGATGATGAGCCTTAAAGCCGCGACATCGCAAGCGCTCGTGGCACGCCTCTCCGGCACGAATGCGGGAAGCACGCTAGAGCGAAGGCCGAGAGGAAACCCCTCCAAAGGTCTCGGGCTTTATGGATGATGGTCGCGGCCAGGCAGAGTTTTCCGCTCAGCAAGCCAGTCCAGGAGTTCAAGGACCTTCAGGGCACGATCTGTGCACGAGTAATACGCTTTTTGACACTCCTGCTTCCGGGTGACCAGCCCAAAGTCTCGCATTATGCTAAGGTGTTGGGAGAGTGCGGAGTTGCTAAGCCCTAATCGCGACGCCAGATCAGAAACGGATATTTCTCCGTCGGCAAGAATGATTAGAGCGAGAAGGCGCTTTTCATTAGCCATGGCAGCGAGCAGCTCGGCGGACGGCGCATAAATGCTGTGGTTTTCGGGATCCATGATGTCTCCCTCACTCACGCGTCGAGCGGGCCTTGCGCAGGCCGAAATGTAAAGAACTCTGAACTCGCCTCCCATTTACCGCAGCGGCGGGCCAAGGATGACGTGCCGGGATCGTCGGGCGCTCCGGCGCGTTAGAACTATTAGCGTAGCGTAATGTTCCATCAGAAGGGCGTCGCTGTCTGACGGCCGGCGTCGGCGGCTAAGCGCCTTAGCTCCTGGATCGCCCCTTCTTCGAAGCCTGGGAACCTTTGGCTTCGGCAGCAAGGCGTTGTTCTCGAAGTCGCGCAGTTTTTAAAAAACGCGCCTCTCTCTCGGCCGCGTTAGCAACTTTTGCCTCGCGGTCTGCGCGCTCCAATCGGTCTTTGTCGATGCTTCGCTGGGACACTTTGGCCTCCTACCAGAAGACCGTTGAATTTACTTTTCGCTAAATTGTTCCCGTCAATTCGGCGACTGCCTTCCTGACGCTTGCGGCACCAACAAAGCAAAACACCGCCATCGGCGTAGCGGGCTCTTGAAGAGGCAGGCAATTGGAGGGTACTGACAAACTAGCTACCGCCACACTGCTTCCGGCATCAAAGGTGCCGGATCGCAACGCCGCATGCCGACAGCATCGATGGGCCGGAGATGAACGGCAAGGACGCCTGTGCAGTTCGCCAAGCACCTTCGGGTCCGGAGAGCCTGCACTGCAGCCTAGCTAGCTCTTCAAAATAGGCCGCGAGATCGTCATCAGCATTCGCCGGCTCTGAACATTGGTGATGTTGTGGAACCCACGGTGATGTTGTGGAACCCAGCGCAAGCCTCACATCGCTGCTTCCTGCTCCATCTCTTTCATGTCCTGAAAGCGGTCCGCAATCCGTGGGTGAACCCGGCCGCCGTCCGCAGCACCGATGGCAACGACAATCTCGTCGGCAGCCGGGCCGTCGGCGATCTGGAAGTTGGCGGTGATGAAATGCGAGCGGCGACCGTTCTCGCTCTTGTGCATCATCGGCAGCGATAGCAGCGCGCCCGGCGCGTTGCGGGTGTTACAGAATTCGAGATAGGTCGTGCCGCCGACGGCGTCGCGGAAGACATTGCCGAAGCGCAGCGTATGGATCATGGCGGAGGCATGCTCGATCTCGCCGGCGGTTCCGACGGCGGCCGCCTTGCCGTAGCTTTCGATGCGTTCCGCCTGCATCAATCCAATCAGGCGGCTCGTGAGTTCCTGCCCCAGCCGGGGCGCTATGGCGACAATCTCCGGCTGCAAATCCTCGACGAAGCCGCGCCCGGCCCATGGGTTGCGCAGGACGGCTGCCACCACGATCGACGTTACCGGCCTTGCACCCGCTTTGCCGCCTTCGATGTGCACTTCCTCGATGAAGGTGCTGACTTTTCGCAATTCCATGATTTGGCCTCTCCAGGTGGAAGCTCAAGCTAATGCACGCCAACCGTCGGGTATTCCTCCGGTTCGTAGGAAGAAACGGCGTGCGTCCCGCTTGGAAGCGGTGTAGCGTTCGTATATCCGCGACGGCTTAAATTCGCCCTTCGCGAGCGGCGGAAGATCAGGCGTGGACCACGAGTCGCAAATTCTCTCCTTGCGGGATGCCGCCAGCCTCATCAATTCGGGCGGCGATCTCCAGTCCGTGCTGCGCCATCTCGTGCTGGCGGCCTGTCGTCATGCCCAATGGACTCTAGGCTCGATCATGGGCATCGACGCCCCCCACGGCCACGCCTATGTCATCGTGCGCCACGACCCGACGCTCATTCACCGCACGTTGCCGGACCGTTGGGAGCTGGCCACCAGTCCCTCGATCGTCGCGCTCAACCGCAACGAGCCGGTCTACATCAGGGACGCGCGCGTATCGGAGGAGTTCCCGGGCTACCGCCGAGAAGCCTTCGAGCGCGACTACCGCAGTGTTCTGGTCATGCCGATGAACTGCGTCGACGAAGACGGCCGGCCGATGGTGCTGACCGTCGTTTCCCGCGAGATCACCGAAGTGACGGCGCAGGATATCGCCTTCATCGGCATGATCGTGCATCTGGGTGAGATCGCGGTCGAGAAGCAGCATCGGCTGCGCCAGGAGAAGCAGGCCGGCGAGCGTCTGCAGCGCGCCCTCTCGGCGCACACCTCGCTTCTCCAGCAAGCCTTGTCGGACGGATCGGGGGCCTCGCTCGCCGAAAAAGTCAGCGAGCTGCTACCCAATCCTGTGGTGGTGATCGATTTCCATGCCAATCTGGTTGTCGCCGGCCGTTCCCCGAGCGAGGCGCATTTCGACACCGCCTCCTGGCAGCAGGCGGTGAGCGGAACGCTCAGCCGGCAAATCTTCAAGATAGCGCGCGGCGCGTCCGACGGGCGTCACACCGAGACGCTGTTCGTCGATGACGGCAAGCGACAGCTCAAGCTTTCGGTGCGCATCGAGCCGCTTAGCATCGACGCCGAAGTGGTTGGCGCACTGATGATTTTCCCGACGCCTCACGAGTCTGGTCAACTCGATCAGATGCTGCTCGACAGCACCAAATTCGCCCTCAGTGTGCAGATGATGCGCAGCTTCGTGCGCTTCCGTTTCGAGACGCGCTCGCTGACCGAGCTTTTCCTGGAGGTGGCGGAGCGCCGCTGGCGCGACGAGGCCGATATCATCAATCGCGCCCGCCGGCTGGGGCTCGACTTGACCGTTGCACAGAAGATGATCGTCGTCGACCTCGCCGAACAGGACGGTGCCATCGGCCTTGCCGATCCGCATCATGAGGTCATGCGTCTGCTGCAGCAGGCCGGCATTGCCGGCACGGCAATCGCGGTGGAGGATGGGCTTGTCTGTCTTGTCCCGGCCGATACCGGGCAGGATGGCGCGCGCTTCGCGAAATTGCCGCACAAGATTGCGGCCGGGCTTGGCCGCTATTTCGAAGGTGAGCCGGTGGTTGTGCTTTCCGAGGCCTGTGCCGCGCTGATCGATTATCCCATCGCCTGGGAGCGGTGCCGCCGCATGATCCGGATCGGCCGTTCCTTCGGACGCACCGGCGTTTTTGCCGGCCAGGATTTCGGTCCGTTGCCGATATTGGTCGCCGCTGCCGACGCTCCGGACGTGCGCGGCTTCGTCGACGAAAGTGTCGGCGCCCTGATCGCGCATGACCGCGAGCACGGCACGCCCTATCTGGAGACGTTATTTGCCTATCTGCGCGAGGGCTGCCGCAGCCAGGCCTGCGCCGACGCCATCGGCCTGCATGTCACCACCTTACGCTATCGCCTGTCGCGCATGGAGGACCTGTTCGGCATCCGTCTCGACACGCCCGAACAGCGCTTCGCGGTTGAACTCGCGATCCGTCTCAGCGGCATCATCGACAGCCGCACGCCGACAGCCCGTTAGATTCTGTTGACCTCGCCACCACTGTTTCGACGCGGCAGCCGCCGCAAGTGCAGGCGCGCTGCGCCTGCACCTGCTCGGGATGGCAGCAGCACGCCCCGACATCTTTCCTACAGACCGGAGGAAGAAGGCCGGCCGTCTCTTGCCTAGCTTTCATCCGACACTATGGGAGGAAAGCAATGGCGGACGCGGTGGTACACAGGACGATCGACCCGATCGCCTTGCGTCGTGCCTTCGGCACCTTCGTCACCGGCGTGACCGTCATCACCACGCGCGACTGCGACGGCAATCCGCGCGGCATGACCGCGAACTCCTTTACCTCGGTCTCGCTTGACCCGCCGTTGCTCCTGGTCTGCGTCGCCAAGGCGGCGGCGAGCTTTCCCGCATTCAACGAAACACGGTCCTTTGCGGTCAATTTCCTCCATGAAGGCCAGGTCGACGTTTCTTCGGTGTTCGCATCCAAAGCGGCGGACAAATTCCAGTCGGTCAACTATGACCGCGCCCACACCGGCGCGCCGATCCTCACCGACAGCCTGACATGGTTCGACTGCACCGTTCACAACCGCATCGAGGCCGGCGACCACATCATCCTGATCGGCCAGGTCCAGGCTTTCGGAACCAGCCCATCGGCGCCGCTCGGGTTTTGCCGCGGCCGTTACGCCAGCGTAAAGGATCCGCTGCCTGCCGGCTGGCTGGCCTCGCAGGACATGATCATCGGCTATCTTGTCGAAGCCGGCGACCGCATCCTCTTGCGCACCGATGGCAAGGGAAGTTGGGTGCTGCCGACGGCGCGGCGCCGCAAGGCCGACAGTCAGCTCGTCCTCGATGGCGGCGAGGCGCTGACCCTCGTCCCTGAAAACACCTTCCTCTATTCGGTCTTCGACGTCGCCGACAGCGACCCGGGCTATCTCATTTACCGCGCCGAACTGAGCCGTGAGAGCGCTGAAGCAGCACTTCCGGATGGCCACGCCTTCTTTTCCGTCGACGCGCTGCCCTATGAGCGGGTCGCCACCCATGAATTGCGCGCCATGCTGCGCCGCTATGCGCGGGAGCGCCAGGACAAGCGCTTCGGCATTTACATCGATACCGGCGACGGCGGCCGCGTCGCCATGATCGACGGCCAGTCGCAATCGTGGACGCAAGCCGCATCCGAATGATGCTTCACCCAGGACAGACAGCATGAAAACGACGGTCGAATCGCTCGAAGGCTCACGCCAGAACCTGTTCATCAACGGCGCGTTCGTGGCGCCGAAAGGTGGCCAGTACATCGACAGTTTCGATCCGACCACCGGCAAGCCCTGGTACCAATTCGCAGAGGCCAATGCCGAGGATGTCGGCGCGGCCGTGGAGGCGGCGCGCCTAGCTTTTGCCAATCCAGTCTGGCGACGCATGACCCACACCGACCGCGGCACGCTGGTGCGCCGTTTGGGGGAACTGGTGCTGGAGCACGCCGACGAGTTGGCGCTGATCGAGACCCGTGACAACGGCAAGCTGCTCAAGGAAATGCGGGCGCAGATGCGCGCCATGCCCGACAGCTACACCTATTTCGCAGGGATGGCCGACAAGCTGCTCGGCGACACCATTCCGGTCAACAAGCTCGACATGCTCAATTTCAACCTGCGCGAGCCGATCGGCGTCGTCGGCATGATCACGCCATGGAACTCGCCGCTGATGCTGCTCACCGGCACGCTGGCGCCATGCCTGGCGCTCGGCAACACGGTGGTCGTCAAGCCGTCCGAGCATGCCAGTGCCTCCACGCTCGCGCTGGCCGAGCTGATCATGGAGGCCGGCTTCCCGGCCGGCGTCGTCAATGTCGTGACCGGCACCGGCGCCGTGGCGGGGGACGCGCTGACCCGGCACCCTGGCATCGCGAAATTCGTCTTCACCGGTTCGACGGCGACGGGCCGGCGGATTGCCGCCAATGCGGCTGAGAACCTCATCCCCTGTTCGATGGAACTCGGCGGCAAGTCGCCACATGTCGTCTTCGACGACGTCGACATCGACCATGCCGTCAACGGCGTCGTGTCCGGTGTGTTCGCGGCGGCTGGGCAGACCTGCGTCGCCGGTTCGCGCTGTTTCGTCGAGGCCAGCGTCTACGATCGGTTCGTCGAGGCGCTGGTCGAACGCACGCGGCGCGTGCGGGTCGGGCTGCCGATGCTGGAGGAAACCGACGTCGGACCGCTGGCGCTGTCGGTGCAACTCGCCAAGGTAGAAGGCTACGTCGCCTCGGGCGTGCGCCAGGGCGCGCGGATTGCGGCCGGCGGCAAGCGGCCGCAGGCGGATGAGCTTGCAGGCGGCTGGTACTTCGAGCCGACCGTGATGACCGATGCTGACAACGGCATGGACTTCATGCAGGAGGAGCTGTTCGGTCCTGTCGTCGGCGTCATCCCGTTCTCGTCGGAAGACCAGATGATCCGTCTCGCCAACGACACCCGCTATGGGCTGGCCTCCGGCATCTGGACCCGGGACATCAACCGCGCGCTGCGTTTCGCCAGGAACGTCGAAGCCGGCACGGTCTGGATCAACACCTACCGCGCTTCGTCCTTCATGTCCGCCAATGGCGGCTTCAAGGAGAGCGGCTACGGGCGGCGCGGCGGCTTCGACGCCATGGAGGAGTTCTCGCGCCTGAAGAACGTCGTCATCGACTACTCGGGCGCCATGCAGGACCCCTTCATTATCCGCCTTCGCTGACCAACCCGACGCACTGGGGAGACCGACATGAAATTCGCCGTTTCGCTGACCATGGAACGCTTCTCGCCCGATATGCCGATGTCGAAGGTGAAGAGCAATCTCCTCGAGTTGGCGCGCCTGGCCGACGAAGGTGGCTTCGAGACGCTGTGGACGGCGGAGCATCACACGATCGAATGCACGATCTCGCCCAACCCCCTGATGACGCTGACCTGGCTTGCCCAGCATACCGAGCAGATCCGCCTCGGCACCTCGACGCTGGTCGCGCCCTACTGGAGCCCGATCCGGTTGGCAGGGGAGGCGGCACTTTGTGATCACCTGACCGGCGGGCGGCTGGAGTTCGGCATCGCGCGCGGTTCGTACCAATATGAGTTCGACCGCATGGCCGGCGGCATGCCGCAGCAGGAAGGCGTTGCCTATCTGAAGGAGCTGGTGCCGGCGGTGAAGAAGCTGTGGGCACAGGATTATGCCCATGACGGCGATTACTGGAAGTTCCCACTCGCCGCCGGCGTGCCGAAGCCGCTACAGAAGCCGCATCCGCCGATCTGGGTGGCCGCGCGGGACCCGGGAACCTTCGACTGGGCGGTCGGCATCGGCGCTTCGATCCTGTCGACGCCCTTGTCGGCGCCGGCGGCCGAGATCGCCGTGCTCGGCGAGAAATTCCGCAAGGCCGTCGCCGATCATCCAGAGGTGCCGCGCCCGCGCCTGATGATGCAGCGGCGCACCTGCGTCTACGAACGAGCGCAGGACTGGGAGATCGCGGTCGGGCATGCCATTGACTATGGCCGCGCGTTCGAGAACCTGTTCCAGAACATCGGCACCGTGCAAAACGGCTTTCCCGAAGCTATCCCCTACGAGAGCGTCAAGGGCAAAGACAATTACAATCCCGAGAACATCCGTCGCAACCTGATGTTCGGCACGCCCGACGAGGTGATCGAGAAGCTGCTCGACTATGAAGCCGCGGGCGTTGACCAGTACTGCCTCGGCCTGACGTTCAACCTGCCGTTCGAGCTGCAGAAGAAGACGATCAAGCTGTGGGTCGACGAGGTGATGCCGGTCTTCGCCGCGCGCGAGCGCGACAGGGCGCGCCAGGCGGCGAGGGCGTGACCATGGCGCGCTCCGGCCAGCTCGATGTCGAGGGCGTGCTGCTCAACTGGCGCCTTGAGGGTGAGGGTGGGTTGCCGCTGGTCTGCATCCATGGAGTCGGCTCCTATCTCGAAGCCTGGAGTGGCGTGGCGGGCCAACTGAAAGATCGCTTCTCGATTCTCACCTTCGACCTGCGCGGCCATGGCCGCTCCAGCCGGATCAAGGGCCGTTACGAGATCGATGATTTCGTCAAGGAAACGCTAGCGCTGGCCGACCATGTCGGGTTTGCCACCTTCCATCTGGCCGGGTTTTCACTGGGTGGCCTGATCGCACAGCGCCTGTCGCTGACGCATGCCGAGCGCCTGAAAAAACTGGTGTTGCTGTCGACGGTCGCCGGCCGCACGCCCGAGGAACGGCACGCGGTGCGTGGCCGGCTGGCGGCGCTGATGGCGAGCGATGCCTCAGTGCATCATGCAGCCTCGCTGTCGCGCTGGCTGACGGAGGATTTTCAGGACAGCAACCCGGAGGTCATCGCCGAGTTGCGCCGGCGTGACGCTGAAAACGACCGCGACTGCTATGCGGCCGCCTATCGCGTTCTGGCCGAGACCGATTTCGGCGGCATTCTCGACCGCATCACCTGCCCGACGCTGATCGTGACCGGGGAGGACGATCAGGGCTCCAGCCCGCGGATGGCACGGCTGATGCACGAACAGGTGCAAGGGTCGCAACTCGCCATCCTGCCCGGACTTCGTCATTCGATCCTGATCGAGGCGCCGGCTCGGGTTGCCACCCTGATGGGCGATTTCCTGATGGACGCTGACCGCGGGAAAGGGGGCGGCGCCGATGAATAGCAGCCTTCGCGATGCGAAAGCGAACGCCGGACACCACTGGCTGCACGACACCTCGCAGGGAGCGGGCCGAGACCTTCCCTGTGATCGGGGGAATGGCGACGGCAAACATCCTCCGCGACATCGGAAGACCGGACCGGCCACGACGTCGCTAAATCGGCGGGCCTTTGGGAGAGGACGCCGACCAGGTCGGCACGAAATTGGGACGTCACGACCGGCTGAACGGAAGTGACTGCAAGGAACTGAACAACAACAGGGGAATACGGATATGACATTCTGGAACAGACCACAGCTGACGTTGGCCGCGATGGCGCTTGCGCTTGGCGCATATCCTGCTCACGCAGGCGCGGTGCTCGACCGCGTTTTGGCGGCCGGCACGCTCAAGGTGGCGACCGATGCCAACTGGGCGCCGCAGTCCTTCGTGAATTCCAGCAACGAGCTGGACGGCTTCGATGTCGACGTCGCCAAAGCCATCGGCAAGCACCTCGGCGTCAAGGTCGAGTTCATCACGCCCGGCTGGGACATCATCACCGCCGGCCATTGGGCGGGGCGCTGGGACATGCACGCCGGCTCGATGACGCCGACCAAGAAACGCGCCGAGATCTTCGATTTTCCGGCGGTCTACTATTACACGCCGGCGGCCGTTGCCGTGCACAAGGACAGCAAGGCCAAGACGCTGGCAGATCTCGACGGCAAGGTGGTCGGCGCCACCAGCACCTCCACCTTCGAGGCCTATGCCAAGAAGGATCTGACGCTCGACGCCGCCGGCGCGCCGCCATTCGAGTACAAGCTCAACCCGAAGGAGGTCCGCTCCTACGAGAATTCGACGACCGCCTTTGACGACCTCCGCCTCGGCGACGGCGTGCGCCTGGACGCGGTGGTCTCTTCGCTACCGTCGATCCTCGATGCCGAGAAGGCCGGCTACCCGATCAAGCAACTAGGCGATCCGGTATTCTACGAGCCGCTGGCGATTGCCATCGAACGCGGCGATCCCGAACTCTCCGCCAAGATCGGCGACGCCGTGAAAGCGATGAAGGAGGATGGCACGCTGAGCAAGCTCTCCGAAAAGTGGTACCGGCAGGATTATTCGAAGACCAACTAGCCCCTTTCAAAGGCGGCCTGCCCCCGGCAGGCCGCCGAACAGCCGGTGCTCAAAGATGCTCTATCCCGATACCGTCGAAGCCGAAATCCTCGTCCACAAACCCTGGTTCGTGGCTACGATGTTCGGCGTCGTTCTGCTTCTCTTCATGGCTTTCAACATGTCGAGCACCAGCTTTGCCGAACTAATGCGCCCCGTGATCGGCGAACCGTCGGTGAGTGGCTTCTACGGCCGCTTTGCCATTGCTTTCGCCATAGCGGTGATCTTCACCTTGAACGTCGTGCTGATCGGCTTCGCGCCGCTCAAGTTCCAGATCGGCATCGTCTGGTTCGAACTGCTGCTCCTGTTCATCGCCTTCTTCGAAACGTTCCATCTCAGCCTGCCCTTTATCAGGGAGAAGCTGCCGTTCCTGATTAGCCAGGGCGTTGTCACCACACTCTACGTCTCGGCCATTTCGATCGTTATCGCTTCCGTCATCGCCGTCGCCGGTGCGGTGGCCAAGCTTTCCAGCAATGGCTTCGCCTACGCCATCGCCAGCTTCTACACCTCCTTCTTCCGCGGCCTGCCGCTACTCATGCAGGTCTATCTGATCTATCTCGGGCTGCCGCAGCTCGGCTTTGTCATTAATGCGGTTCCGGCCGGCATCCTGGCGCTATCGCTCTGCTACGGCGCCTACATGACCGAGATCTTCCGCTCCGGCATACAGAGCATCGATCGCGGCCAGTGGGAGGCGTCGCGCTCCATGGGCTTCGGCTTCACGCTGACCATGCGTCGCATCATCCTGCCGCAGGCATTGCCGGTCATCATTCCGCCAACGGGCAACCAGTTCATCTCGATGCTGAAGGATTCCTCGCTGGTCTCGGTCATCGGCGTGTGGGAGCTGATGTTCCTGGCGCGCACCCTCGGACAGAAGACCTTCCAGCACATGGAGATGCTGATCTCGGCAGCCATGATCTACTGGATGCTGTCGATCTGCCTCGAACTGGTCCAATCGCGGATCGAACGGCATTACCACAGGAGCAAGGTGCGATGAGCGCTCCGGCCATCATTGAAGCCAAGTCCGTTTCCAAATGGTACGGCCAATTCCAGGCGCTGAAGAACATCAACCTGATCGTCCACAAGGGCGAGCGGATCGTGATCTGCGGGCCCTCGGGTTCCGGCAAATCAACGCTCATCCGCTGCTTCAATCGCCTGGAGGCGCATCAAGAGGGCGACATCGTCGTCAACGGCGTTGCCTTACATGGCAAGATGACCAACGTTGCCACCGTGCGCTCCAACGTCGGCATGGTCTTCCAGCACTTCAACCTGTTTCCGCACATGACGGTGCTGATGAACTGCATGGCCGGCCCAATGTGGGTGAAGGGCGTATCGGAAAAGCAGGCGCGCAAGACCGCACTGAAGTTCCTTGAGCGGGTCCGCATTCCCGAGCAGGCGAACAAGTTCCCCATCCAGCTGTCCGGCGGACAGCAGCAGCGCGTGGCGATTGCCCGCAGCCTGTGCATGGAACCGGCTGTCATGCTGTTCGATGAGCCGACCTCCGCCCTCGATCCGGAAATGGTCTCCGAGGTGCTAGAGACGATGACGGGATTGGCTCGGGACGGCATGACCATGGTGTGTGTCACGCATGAGATGGGTTTTGCGCGTGCGGTTGCCGACCGGGTGATCTTCATGGACGCTGGGCAGATCGTCGAGGAGGGCACGCCCGACGGGTTTTTCGGCCACCCGCGCCATGATCGAACCAAGTTGTTCCTCAGCCAGATACTGAAGCATTAAACTTCCAGAAAAAAGCTGCGTGGATGCGCTGGACGAACGGCCCGTGCCTTTCCTCAACCAGCAGCGCGCGGGTGCCGCCGATCCTTGCGGATCGTGTCTGCCAGCGCGACGCTGACGTCGGACGCTTTGCTAGCCTCAATGCCAATCACCAAGCTGCTCAACAATATCGATGCGGTAGGCGCCGGATTTTGCGTACCCACAGTGTTGCCGATGCCTTGCAAGTCAGCCGGGGAACCATTGAAAATCCTGGCCGTTACGGTGGTCCTGGTCCGCGCGAGAGGGCACTTTGGAAACAGATGATGCATCACCGATCACTTCTGGCGTCGAGGGTCTCGATTACATCCTGAGAGGTGGTTATGCCAAATACCGGTCACACCTGATCGAGGGCAGGCCTGGATCCGGCAAGACGACGCTCGGGCTGCAGTTTCTGATCAACGGCGCACAGAACGGAGAGAGGTGCCTTTACATCACACTTTCCGAGAGCAAGCGTGAACTTCTGTCGGTCGCCAATCGTCATGGGATGTCACTAGACGGCGTAGACATTCTGGAACTGGTACCCCCGGAGCTCAGCCTCGATCCGTCTCAACGCCAGACACTGGTGCACTCCTCCGACCTTGAACTGGGTGAAACGGTCCAATCCGCACTGGATGAAATAGGCCGTCTTAAGCCGGATCGTGTCGTTTTCGACTCCCTGTCGGAGATACGCCTCCTATCCCAGGGCTCCTTGCGCTACCGGCGGCAGGTGCTGGCGTTGAAGAGCTTCTTCCTTCTTAACGACGCAACGGTTCTGCTCCTTGACGACCTGACCGCCGAATTTGACGATTTGAACCTGCATTCTATCAGCCATGGGGTCATTCGCATGGAGCAGCTGTCACCCGTGTATGGGGGGGAACGCCGCCGCTTGCGGGTCATCAAGATGAGAGGTGTGGAAATTCGTGGCGGATACCATGACTTTGTCATCCGGCCAGGTGGGGTATCGGTCTTCCCCCGGCTCGTGGCCGGCGAACACGACGAAGGGAAGCAGGGCCCGCCAGCCCTAAGTGGCACTTCCCTCGACAATCTATTGGGCGGCGGGCTGTCACGAGGCACCAGCACCTTGTTGATCGGGCCATCAGGTGTAGGCAAGTCTACGATTGCTTCAACATTCTGCCACGCCGCGCTTTTGAGCGGCGAGACGGTGCTGGTGCTTCTTTTCGATGAAACGAAGCGTATCTTCCTGGCGCGCGCAGCCGGGCTTGGATTGGACCTGGAACCGTTCATCAAGAGTGACATGCTTCTCCTGGAGAAAGTCGAGCCTGCTGAACTGTCACCCGGAGAGCTGTCGTCTCGGATCCAAGCCGCCGTGGACCATTCGAATGCGCGGCTTGTGGTGATCGACAGCCTAACCGGCTACTTGAATGCGATGTCCGAGGAACAGCATCTGGTGTTGCAAATGCACGAGATCCTTACCTACCTCAATCAAAAAGGCGTCGTCACAATCCTTCTGCTCGCCAACCACGGATTGCTCGGGCAAATGGTGGCGCCCGTGGACATGACATACCTCTGCGATTCGGTCATGTTGTTGCGCTTCTTTGAGAATGACGGGAGGTTGAGGCGCGCGATCTCAGTAGTGAAAAAGCGCGTCGGCGCCCATGAAGACACCATTCGCGAATTCAAGATCAGCCCCGCCGGCCTCGCCGTGGGGGAACCTCTTGAACAGTTCCGAGGCATCCTGACGGGGGTGCCCTCCTATCAGGGCAAGCAGGGCGATCTTCTCAAAGATAAATCATCGTGATGGCAACGGATCCCGGAGTGCTCATCCTCTCACCGACCGGCCGTGATGCAAAAATCGCGGCATCAATCCTCGCGTCGAAGGGCATTGTAACGCATGTCTGCAGCACTCTTGCTGAGACGTTGCCGCTGCTGGATATGGCACAGTGCCTAGTCGTTGCAGAAGAAGCATTGCTCACTTCGGATCGCAATCCATTCGCCGCCTGGCTTGAAAGCCAGCCGGCCTGGTCTGATTTTCCGATCGTTCTGCTCACGATGCGTGGCGCTGAGTTCGACGAGCGGCTGAGATTTCTCGACCGCTATCTCATCGTTCTGGAGCGGCCGTTTCTGGCATCAAGTCTAGCCAACTCCGTGCGTTCCGCGCTGCGCGCCCGCACGCGGCAGCTCGAAGTCAAATCCTTGCTCGAGCACAAAGAGGAAGTGGCGCATCGTCAGAAGCTGTTGATCCGGGAGCTTCATCACCGCGTCAAGAATACTCTCGCTAATGTGAGAGCGATGATGGGGGCAACAGCCCGCTCAAGCAGCAATGTGGATGATTTCGTGCGCAATTTCTCGGCCAGGCTGGTATCTCTGGCTGACACCCATTCGATGCTGACAGATGATTATTGGCAGACCGCATTTCTGCACAAATTGCTGGAAACCGAGCTTCGGCATTACGACACGACGGACAGGTCACGCATTCTCTTGGAAGGGCCTGATGTCGCGCTTGTCGCGGATCTCGCAATACCCGTGGGCATGGCTTTCCATGAGCTGGCGTCGAATTCGTCGAAATTCGGAGCGTTGTCCTGGCCTCGGGGACGGCTTGAGGTACGCTGGTCGGTGGCGCAATTCAAAAATGCTCAAGTGGTTCATCTTGACTGGCGTGAACGCGATGGCCCTGAGGTGCACCCGCCCCAGCGAAGTGGTTTTGGCACAATCTTGCTAGAGAGGGTTGTCGCCGTGCAGTGCGACGCAAAGGTTGAGCTGCAATACCACCCCAAGGGTTTAAGATTTGCAATGGACTTGCCCCTTCGGGACACCAGGCTTGTCCCTGCCTACTAGTCTGCGCGGGCCGTTTCGGGGGCGCCCTATTGGCGGCAAAAGGCCTATCTGGCGAGCAATCGCGGGGACTTTGCATCTCCACACTATTAGAGCTGGGAGCGAAACCTGCTCGCAAAGTAATCGGTGACCTTTTCGCTCACCGGACGTGCTTGCCACTCTTCCAGACTGACTGGCCTTGATCGTTTCAGGTCCTCGTTGAAGATGTCTATTTGCGTTCGCGCGAATTCCATGCCGTAGACGTTCAGACTGGCCTCATCGTTGAGGCGCAAGGAACGCTCATCCAGATTGGCCGAGCCAACGCTCACCCAGACATCGTCGACGATCAAAAGCTTGGGGTGGTACATTGTGGGTTGAAACTCAAAAATGCGCACACCGGCTTTGAGCAATTCGCCCCAGAAATAACGTGAACCCTTTCGCACTATGGGCACATCCGTCAGCCAATTGGGAACGATGACATCGACCGAGACGCCTCGCTTCCTTGCATCAAGAATCTGCTGCAGGGCTATGTCGTCGGGCACGAAGTAGGCCATGCCGATGCGCAGATGATCCTTGGCCGCGGCTATTGCTGCCAACATCATCAACTCCATGTTCTCCGAGCCGTTTGGCTGCGAAGAAAGTATCAACTGGGCATCGAGCCCACCAGCGGGCGCAACTGCAGGGTAGAACTTTCCGCCCTGCAATGTCTCGCCGGTCGTCTCAAGCCAGTTTTCCGCGAACGCCGCTTGGAATGCGGACACGGCGGGTCCTTCGATCCGGTAGTGCGTGTCGCGCCATTCATTTGAGTTGCGTGCGTTCCCGCGCCAATTATCGGCAATGCCGGCGCCGCCAGTGAATGCTATCCGGCCATCGACGATCAGCAGCTTGCGATGAGTTCGGTTGTTTACACGGTCCAACGTATACCAGCGTAAAGGCCGATAGCGTTCGAACCTCACACCGGCAGTGGTCATGATGTGGATCAAGTCCTCGTCGAAGGGAAGGCTGCCAACCCAGTCGACGTTCACACGGACTTCGACGCCTTCGCTGGCTTTCGCCGCCAATGCGATCGCGAACTCGTAGCCGATGGCTCCTGACCAATAAATATATGTCTCCATGTCGACGCTGGATCGAGCAGCCCCGATTGCTTGCAGCATTGAGGGAAATATTTCGTCTCCGTTGATGAGAGTTTGGACCGCGTTGGAATCGAACATCTGCCCTTGCGAATAGCTGCTCATCGTCTCGGAAAATTGGGGATCCGTAGCGTCGAACCGATGGGGGACGATTGATCGTAGAACGCGCGGCTCTGGAGTAAGATTTATGATCAACACCGTGAGCAGGCTGGCCATGGTGGCGATGGCCAGATAGATGAGCACCTTTCGCCAAAGCTCAATGCCGGAGGTCTTCTTGCGGGCGCCTGACGCGACGGAACCGAAAGGCTGCACGTCAATCGCCCCGCTGCTGGCGATGGCGATGCTTTTCGATCTCCTCGGGCTCTTCATCATCGATCCGCGTGATTGCGGCTCCGTGCCAATCCAAGCTCTGTCGCTCGAAGATCATCCAAAGAATTGCGTAAGCCAACAAGATCAGGAACGCAGCGGGACGAGAGGTCAATGTGCCAATTGAGGTAAGCACGCTTGTGACCGTATGATTTGCCATTCCAAAGAACTCGCGGCAGTGCCCCTGGTTCCCATGAGGCATCATACCGCCCCGCCGTGCCTACAGTGGCTTATGGGTAGGCCACTTGAGTACATCGCCCAGTCGTTACTTTCGATCGAGCACCTTTCGGACCTTCTCGGCCAACTTGTCGATCGTGTAGGGTTTCGTCAAAAGCTCCGTTCCAAAATCGAGCGTGCCATTGTGACAGCGATACATTGTCCTGCCCATTCGTTCGAGCATCAAAAATCCCGGAGCATTCTGGCAGCCTGGAAAATGCGAAAATGAATTCGTGGTCCAATGCCGTCGGTATTTAACTTGGGCGATGCAGCTATGTTCCTGCTTTTGCAAAAATTGCGCAGCCTCGTACGCGATGCAAGGTGCGTCTGTCCGTGTCGCCGGCGGAATATCCGCTGCCGAGATCGTGTTACCTATTGTGATACGTATTGTGATACAAACGACACCCGGCAAGATGGAAAATGTAACAAAAACAGCTAGTGACGGGCTGAGTGATCCCAGCCAACGGTGCCATCGGTTTTCCAGTAAGTAATTGAATTTATTGTGAAAGTTTACCCTTGGCGACAAAATTTTTATCACAGTAGGTCTCACAATATTTATCATAAATAGTAATTGGGCGCGCTCGGAACGCGACGCGAAGTGATTGATACCAAAAAGTTTTTTGCGACACGCGATGATCATTGTCGGAAACCGCCAGTCTTGGCGAAGAAAATCGCACCGGAAAGGCTTCGATGGGCCGCTTCCCGTCTACCGTGGGAGCCGATGGATGGCATCAGGCGCACCCGTCGCTGGATTGGGACTTGGCGGGTGCGTCCCATCCAGACAGCCATGCCGGTGCCGTTTGACACTCATTGCGGATGGCTCGGCTCTGAGGTAATTTAGATCCTGATCGGATGGGAAAGTGCCTGCTGTCGCGACGGTTTTTTGTTTTCTGTTCCTGTCTCGGCTGATTGTGAGCTCTTTAACAGCCTTGATACCGCAACCTTGGGGGCTTGTGGTCATCAGGTAGCGACGGTGGAAACAGGCCATGCTCCGACTTTGCGGATTCATCGCGGTCTTCTTCGTAGCGGCCCTTACGACCTTCGATGCGTCGGCCGATCGACGGGTCGCCCTGGTGATCGGCAATTCCGACTACCGGCAATTCCCGGCGCTGAAGAACCCGGTCAAGGATGCCGAGGACGTCTCCAAGACGTTTCGACTGGCAGGGTTCGAAGTTTTCGTTGCAAGCAATCTCACCAAGCTGCAGTTCGAAGAGCAGTTCCGCAATTATCTTGCCGCGATCGATGGCGCCGACCTCGCCGTCGTCTACTATTCCGGTCACGGTTTCCAGATCGGCGGCGAAAACTTCCTGATTCCCGTCGATGCCTCGTTGAAGCAGGCTGCGGACATCGAGGTCCAGGCCATCAAGCTCAACGATGTCCTGGAACAGATGCGTTCGAAATCGAAGATCCAGGTGATCGTCCTCGATGCCTGCCGCAACAATCCGTTCCCGCGCAAGAATTACTGGCTGAGAGACCAGCTTATCACCGGAGGCAACGCCGGGCTCGCGCAGGTCAGAAGCTCGCTGAACACGCTCATTGCCTTTGCCACCGAGCCTGGGGCGGCGGCCTATGACGGCAGCGGCGACCTCAGTCCGTTTTCGGCGGCGTTTTCCCGTCGCGCGCTGGCCCCGAACCAGGAGATCCGCACGGTCATGGCGGCGGTGCGCCGGGATGTGGTGGAGGCAACAAAAGGCCTGCAGGTTCCCTGGGAGAACTCGTCGCTGATCGACGAAGTGGTGCTGATGCGCCGCAGCAACCGCCCCTCGCTGCCGCCGGTGCTTGAAAAGGTCGTGTTGTCGGGGGTCGGCCCGGTCGATTTAGGCCTGCCGGAACCGGTCGATGTCGACGGCGGAACGATCACCGTGAGCATCGAGAGACCACCTGCTCTCGGCCGCCTCATGCTGGACGGGAATCCTGTCGAGGTTGGCGAACCGATCCAGGGCAAGGACCTGCCGCGTTTGCAGATGGATGTGCCCAAGGGGGTCGACGCGCAGGACGAGGTGGATATGCTGGCCTACGCCACGCATGACAATTGGGGCGGTCAAAGCCAGGGCATCCTGGTGTTCCGGGTCAAAAGCGGCGAAGGCGCCCATGGCGAACAGGTCATGGCCTCGCTCGCGGCCGAGCAAAAGCAACAGGTGGTGGAGCGCGGCATTCATATCACAGGTGCCGCCGAGGCGATCGAAAACCGCGACATTGATGTTCCCGTTGGCGTGGGCCCGGTTGCGCTTAACCTGGATTTCCCGACCGACGATCCCGCGGTCAGTCTCAAAGTTTCGGCATATCCCGCGACAGGAACCCTTTCGCTCCCCGACAGAACCCTGTCACCTCAGTCCAGCCTGATGGCCGCTGAAGTCGACCGGCTGCGCTACGAACCTCAGATCGGAGTCGTCGCGCCGGTCGAGGTCGGCTTCGAAATCCGTGCGGACAGCGCTTCGTCCAAGCCCGCCACGATGAAGCTGTCGCCAAGCGTCGATTCGTGCGACTCCGCCGCCGGCGAGCCTCTGGACCTGCAGGGCGTCGTTCCCGGCCTGCTGCCGAACGAAATCGGCGCCAGCGCCGTGGAGGTTTGCGAAGCCGCTGTGAAGGCTTACCCCGATGTCCCACGCTTCCGCTACGAACTGGGGCGCGCGCTGCTTGCAGCCGGCAAGGTCGAGGAAGCGAAGACAGCCATCGAGGAGGCCGCCAGGAAGGGACATGTGCGCGCCGTGTTCGAGCTCGGCTACATGTATGCGACGGGAACCGGTATGGCCATCGACCGCACGCAAGCCAACGCTCTTTACGCAGCAGCATCCGACAAGGGCGATCCCTACGGCATGACGTCCTGGGGCCGTATCTTGTTCAACGGCAGGGGCGTCAAGCCCGATACCGCCAAGGGCCTGGACCTGCTGCTCAAGGCGGCGGCGATGGGGCACACCTATGCCATGAACGATCTCGCCGCGATCTTCACCGAGGGCCGCAACGGCGTGCCCGCCGATGCGACCCGGGCCGTTGCTTTCCTCGAGGCCGGCGTGCAGCGGCAGGACATGTATTCGATGAACCTGCTCGGGCGCAATTATCTCAACGGTCAGGGCGTTGAGAAGGATCCGAAGACGGCGCTGGGGCTCTTCCAGAAGGCCATGGACCTCGGCCAGCCCTACGCTCCGGGCAGCCTTGCGCGCATGTACCGGGACGGCGTCGGGGTCGAGCAGAACGTCGCCGAAGCGCAAAGGCTGTTCGAACTGGCGACCGCGCGGGGCGACCAGTCTAGTGCCTATGACCGCGCGGCCCTCGAAATGCAAAAGGCCGACAAGGCCGACCAGGCCGTCGCCGTGCGTTTCCTTGCATTCGCGGTCGCGCTCGATTTTAGCAAGGAACTGCCGGACGCCCAGAAGATACTGGCACAATTCGGGGCGAAGCCGAAAACGGCGGCGTTGAAAGCGCTGCGCCAAGAACTCAAGTCGAAGCTTCCCGCGTCCGGTTCGCTGGACGCACAACTGGTCAGCGTGGCCAGGCGAGTCTGGGAAGAAGCCAATCCGCGTCGGGACTTGTTCTGATCAACTGGGAGGCAAAGATGGGCAGGATATCGAAGCAAGCAATCATCGGAACAATTCTGTCCGGCGTCCTGGCGGGGCTCATGGGCTGCACGTCCTTGGTCCCCCAGCTTGAACCGACGCCGCTTGTGGCGAAGCCCCAGCCGAAGGTCGTTCGCACGGCGCCGCCGCGAAAGGTCGTCAAGAAGAAGATCGTCAAGAAAGTGGTCCAACCGGTTGAGGAGGTCCAGCCGGTTGAAGGGGTCCCCGTAAAGCCGCCTGTCTTTCCCACTGCGGGTGGAGGCGGAAGCGGAGGGGGAAGCAGCGGCGGTGGCGGCGGCTGGGGAGGAGGTTAACCAGTAGGTGTAAAGGGGGAGGCGTTTCCGCCGCAATCAGTAAATCCAGACGCCAAATCACACCGATCCGCCAACAAGCGCAGCTACCCCGGATGCAGCCTCCGCATCCCTGTACCCGCCTTAGCGCACCATCCCGCAACTTGAGCGCGAGCGACATTTTCACGCTTTCGCGACGACCGGCGCACCTGCTCGCCAAGCGGGTGCAAGTACTCTATGCTCCTGCCAGGTGTCGTGTCGATACGGTGGTCCTGGGCAGGGGCATTCCATGTTCGAAGTCGTCGCATTCTGGTGGAAGACGAGGCTGAAAGACCCCGCCACACGAGGTCTAGGCCTGATCGTCGCGCTTTCCGGCTTGCTGCTGCTCGGATCGCAAACCGCCAACGCCGCACCGAACTGGACGCTTGATCCCACAGCATCAGTCATCACTTACCAGTCGGTGAAGAAGAACACGATCGTCGAGACCAACAAGATCAGGAACATCACCGGCACACTTAATTCGGCGGGTGATGCCAAGGTCACATTCGACCTCAATTCGGTCGATACCGGCGTCGACTTGCGCAACGTCCGCATGCGCTTCCTGTTCTTCGAGACATTCAAGTACCCGACGGCCGAGCTGACGGCCAAGGTGGATCCCGCCGCATTCGCCGATCTCGCGACAAAGCGCAGGGTGAAGTCGACGTTGCCCTTCCGTCTCAATCTGCACGGCGTCGACAAGGACCTCGAGGCCAGCATCGTCGTCACCATGATCAGTGACAACATGGTCTCCGTCGCTTCGGAGGCTCCGGTCGCGGTTCATGTGGAGGATTTCGGCCTGCTGCCGAATGTCGACAAGCTTCAGCAGGCGGCCAATGTGACCAACATCGTTCCGACCGCGTCGGTGTCCTTCGATTTCGTCTTCACCGCTGACGGCAGCAAGCCCGCCGCCGCCCAGACCGTCGCTGCAAGCACAGCCGACGTCGGCCCCGTTGCCACCGATGCCGCGAAGGCGAATTTCAGCGATGAGGAATGCCTGAACAGGTTTACCGTGCTCTCGCGTACTGGTGCGATCTACTTCCGTCCCGCCAGCGCGCGGCTCGATGCGAAAAGCCGGCCGTTGCTGACGGAGGTCGAAGGTGTCGTCGGCAAATGCCCAAGCTTGAAGGTCGAGGTCTCCGGTTACACCGATTCCGACGGGTCGCCGGACGCGAACAAGCTGCTCTCGGAGCGGCGAGCCCAGGCGGTTGCCGACGCCCTGATTGCCGAGGGCATTCCGCGCAATCAGATCAGCGCCGCCGGCTATGGCGAAGATCGGCCGGTTGCCGCCAACGATACGCCGAAGAACAAGGCGCTCAATCGGCGGATCGAGTTTTCCGCCACCAAGCCCGTGAACTGAGGTTCCGGTGAGGTCCGATCTGATCGCCTGTTGCGGTGGCCTCTTTCGTGCCGCCGGGCTTGCCGCGCTTGCCTTGCTTTTGACTGTAACAGCCGCCAGTGCCGAGCGCCGCATCGCGCTGGTTCTGGGCAATTCCCAGTACCAGCACGCGGCGCCGCTCGCCAATCCGGTGCGCGACGCCCAGGCCATGGCCGAACGCTTGAAGAAACTCGACTTCGAGGTCTTTTCCGGCTTCGACCTGCCCAAGCTGCAAACACAGGCAACGATCGCCCAGTTCGCAAAGCAGGGGCGCGGTGCCGACATCGCCCTGTTCTTTTACGCCGGCCACGGCTTGCAGGTTTCGGGCAAGAACTACCTACTTCCAGTCGACGCCACGCTTGAGGACGAAACCTCCCTCGACTTCGAGGCCGTGTCGGTTGACTTCATTTTGCACCAGATGTCGCGAGAGACCAGCATCAGGCTGGTATTTCTCGACGCTTGCCGCGACAATCCCCTCGCGGAGATGCTGGCCAAGACCGCTGGCGGCAAAGGCGCAAGCAGCGGCCTTGCCGAAATCCCGATAGAGAAGGGCGGCGCCGGCACGCTCGTCGCTTTCGCCGCCAGTCCCAATCAACTCGCCTACGACGGGTCGGGCGAACATTCGCCTTTCACCTCGGCGCTGCTCAAGCATATCGGCGCACCGAACGTCCCCATCACCGAGGCCATGAACGGGGTCACCAGCGACGTCTTGAAGGCGACCACCGGCAAGCAACATCCCTGGATCAGCGTCTCGCTGACCACGGAGGTCGTTCTGCACAAGGTCGATCTCAATGCGCCATTGATCGTGGGCGAGGCGAGCGCGCCTCAGGCCGAAGGCGGATCCGACGCGCGCAACACCGGCGCTGCAAGCGCATCAGGCCAAAGCGACGACCAGCTTGCGCTCGATGTGCTGCGTCAGAAGATCCCTAGGCTGGCGTCGGACGCCCCGATCTTTTTCGACCATCCGATCGATTTCGGCGATCCGGCAATCGACGGCAAGAGCATCGCCCAGCTAATCAAGGGCAAACCCCTGTTCAGCCCGGTGGAGGGATTGGACAAGTCGGTATGGGAGGACAAACGCTGCGACGGCTGCCATGAATGGGACGAGGCACGGCTATGCGAACAGGCGAAAAATTTCGCCACCAACGATGCTTCCGTTTTGCGCCTGCAACATCCACTTGGAACGCGCTTCAAGGTGGCGCTTGCCAAATGGGCTCAAGGTGGGTGCAAGTAAGCATCCGCCGATTGGCGCAGCGCCTCGATCTCGGCCATCTGGATGCCCATTTCGACAAACGCGGAAAGAACGGCAAAGCGGTCCACCAGTGCGACACGCGCCAGCCCGGCCAGAACACCGGCATTGACTGCATGGGCGGCAGGAAACGTTAAGGCCGATGGTGCTTCTGCGCCGACAACAGATCCGACAATAAAGGAACCATAGTCACGCCATCCCGCCGCCCGGGCAATCCAGGCTCCCGGCGTTGTTGGCGGCGTTGCCTCTGCCTGGCTCACTGCGGCGCGATGGTGGGGGCTGTCCGGTTCACCAACCCAGTCGCGAACATAGGCGAGCAACTCGTGATCATTCCCATCGAGCAACTCGCTCAGATGGCTCAGGCATTCATGCGCCCACCAGACCGCAGCCCGATCGGGAAGCAGGTAGGCACAGAACGTGATCGCCTCTTCGGGAACGCGCCCGGCGAGCAGGTCGCGGCAAAATTCGATCGATTGCTGTTCGGTTGGAAGGGCTCTCATGTCCCGGGCAATAGCGGGACAAGCCATGAAGAGATCCTGTGCCGTTTTGAATCGGAGCTCATTGGCCATGACCGCCACGCCTTCATCGAGAAGCTCCAACCACTCAAGCCCCAGGCGCGGCGCGGGTCAAGTCTCAACCGGTGACGCTGCAACAACTGCCGGCACCGCCGCATCCCCTGGCGTTTATCGACAGACAATTGCCCCGGAATTTGGTATGATCACCACCATCGAAATCGGATGCTCAAGCAGGAGTAACCGCTATGCAGTGGGGCAGTTCAGCCTTGGTGTTGGCAGTCGTGTTTTTCTCGACTCACGCTTCCGCCGACCCTGTTCAGAAATCAGAAGACATCGTGAAGTTTTTTGCCGGCGCCGCCGACCTCGGTAAGTCGCGAGGAATTTGTGTAGGAACCGAGGAAGAGTGCAAGAGCAAGACCAAGGCAAAAGACGCGCCGGCCGAAAAATCCAGCCTCGATATGCTGATCAATTTCGGGTTGGATTCGGCGGAACTCGACGCGACAGCGCGCAGTGAACTCGACGAGTTCGCCAAGGCCTTGAAGGACAGGCGGCTGAGCACATTCAACTTCGTTGTCGAAGGCTACACCGATGCCACCGGCACGGTCCACTACAACGAAGGCCTGTCGCAACGGCGAGCGCAATCGGTGGCAGCCTTCCTGACGGCCAATGGTGTCGAGGCCGCCCGCATCAACCCGATTGGCATGGGCGAAAAGAATCCGCGCAGCCCCAATCCGTACGATCCGGCTAACCGCCGCGTGGAAATGCGGATAAAGACGCAATAGCACCTACCGCGTGCCACTGTTCCAGGAACGCCGGCGGTCAGTTCTTGAGCACGCCGCCCACAGCCACACCGGTGCCGAAGATCAGCGCCTTGGTGAGGAAGTCGTTGTTATCCCGGGGCGGCGGAAGATCATCATCCTGCCGCACCACTGTGTCCCGGTTGCGCCGCTTCTGAACGACCTGCTGTTGTTTGCGGGGTTTCTGTGCCACCGGTCTCTGCGTGCGGACCTTCTTTACCACCTGTTTTTTCGGCTGCGTCGCACGGGCCTGATCGGCAGCATATCTGGCGCGCACGGTTTCCATCATCGGATCAGTCTGGATCACCAGGAATGCAAGTTGCTCGCGTGTCAGATAGCTGGTCTGCGGCAGGCCGTTCTCCACCTGCCAAATACCGATCGCCTGGCGGGTCTGTGGGCCTATGTTTCCGTCGACGCGGCCAAGCTCGTTGCCCAACGCTTCGATGCGCAATTGCAAGTCGATGCGACCCTGGCGGTCGAGGCCAATGGCACTTTCCGTCAAGTCGGTGCCCGGTGTTTGCTTCACCTCGTCGGGGACGCCGACCGAGGTGCGCACTGCGGAGCCGGAACTGGCGTTCGCCTGGTCCGTATCGAGTGCCGCGACCTGCCGGTTCTGGGCTTCCGGGTCGTTCAATTCGTCGATGTTCAGCCGCGCCACCGTGGCGAAGCGGCCGTTTGGGAACTGCTCGAGATAGGCCTCGTAGAACGGCACCGAGTTGCGCTTGGAGGCTTCATCCCAGAGCCGCTGCTCGACTTCCCAGGAAGGCGGGTCACCAACCACCAGCGTGGGGGCGGTTGCCGCCCCGGCATTGGCAGGCTGTGCTTCAGGCGCCGCCACGACAACGGGTTTTCCAATGAAGACCTCGCGCCCCAGCGACGCGTTGTGCCAAGGCCTCTGGCGACCTTGCGTCGTCTCGGTCACTTCGCCGCGCACGCGCGTCAGCGCGCTCTGGATCTCAATGCCGGGTTCGGTCAGGTGCCTGGCGAGCGCCGTGGAGTAAGGGCTGTTGACGCCGTTGCCGTCGAAAGCGATGGCGCCCGGATCGGTTGCATAGGCGATCAGGATGCCGCCCGTGCCTACGCCGTCCGATCTTGCTTCGATCGGTGCCAGACCGGACCCCAACGAACGCGACTTCGGCAGCGAGGCGGCCAGCGTCCTGGCGAGCGGATTGTCGCGGCAGGCATCGAGTATGATCACGCCGACCGCCGGATCGGGCGGCAGCGCCGCCAAGAAGTCGTCGACCTGAATGGTGCGGGTCTTGAGATAGGCCGGCGACGTCAACTCGGCGTCGACCGGTATCACGAAATTCTTGCCGTCGACCTGCATGCCGTGCCCGGCATAAAAGATGACGGCGAGGTCGGCATCGTAAGACTGCTCTGTGAACCGGCTGATGAGGCTGTGCATGCCGGCATTGTCCTGATCCATCCCCTCGATCACCTCGAAGCCGGCATTGCGCAGCGTGGAGGCGATGAGGTGCGCGTCGTTGGCGGGGTTGGGCAAAGCGACAGCATGAATGTATTTGCTGTTGCCGATGACCAGCGCAACGCGCTTGGCGTCGGGCGTGGCTGCCTCGGCGCTGAACGCGGCAAGGACAAAAAGGAAAAATCCCCTCAGAAATACGGTCAACGCTTTCATGGACCAGCCCTCCGCCCACCAGGGCGCACTGTTATGTCTGCGCATGCTAAATTTCGTCAGCGACAAGGTCGCTTATGCCAAAAATGGCTCTTGGGCTTATGTGATCCTGACCACAGTCTTGGTTCACAAAGGACCCGAAAAAGTTTGCTATTGTAACACTTGGCAGCAGGAACACCAATGGTCTGGAGCGAAACGCGCGCCGCGCGGGGCGGGTCAAATCGAGCCTATTAGAGTCGTAATCGCCTGCTTGTATTTTTCGAACTCCGGCGATGTCTGGCGGACTTCCGTCGTGGTCGATACCGGTTGGCCTGCGCCGGTCCCCGCGGGGCTGAGCTTTCGGCCCATTTTCCTTTCGGCCCAGTCCACGACATAGCCGGCGGTCTTGCCGGTGAGGAAGGGGTTGGCCTGAATGACGGCCGACCCGAGCACGGCGCTCAATTGCGCCGAACCCGACGCCGACAGCACCTGATGCGCGCCTTCCATGCCCAGGAAATGGCAGAGATAGAGCCGGCCGGCTGTGATCTGGTGGCCTCGCGCCCGAAGATAGGCTTCACCCTCGCGCGCAAGATTGCGCACCATCTCGCGCGAGATCGTGTAGTCGTAGCGCAGAGCAAGGAGATCCGCATTTGAAAGTGTGCGCGCCAGTTCGGGACGGTAGGTGTTCATCATCCTGATCCAGGTCTTCGATATGAATTGGCCGGCACCGGTTGCTGAAGAAAGCGGGTTCTTGGCGCGGGCGCTGCCACCACTTTCGACATGAACGATACGGTCGGTCAGTGTTTCGACAGCAGGATCGCTCGTTGCGACCGCGGCGGTCACCGTGCCCAGCGGGTCGATCGCCCCGCCATTCTGATAGAGTTCGAAATGCAGATGCGGCCCGGTCGACAGGCCGGTGGTGCCGATATAGCCAATGATGTCGCCGGCCTTCACCTTTGTGCCGACACCGCTTGCGATCGCGAATTTCTGCATATGCGCGTAGCGCGTCTCGCGTCCGGTGGCATGCGCAATCTTCACCAGGTTGCCGTAACCACCGCCGTCGCCCTGGAAGGCGATCTCGCCGTCGAAGGCGGCTGCGATCGGCGTACCCGAGGGGGCTGCCCAATCGACGCCCTTGTGGATGCGAACCACGCCCAGAATTGGGTGCTTGCGCGGACCGAAGGTGGACGTCATGACCCCGTTGACCGGCGTGACCATGCCGTTGGTGACCGTCAGCGAGCGAACCTGATCGTCGCCGGTAACGCACGCAAACTGACCGTCGCTCTGCTGGAAGACGAAGCATTCGAGGCTCTTTTCAGTACCCTGCACACCGACATACAGCACGCGTCCGTCGGTCTCGCCCTTGCCGCGGGGCGTTTGCGAATAGAGCAGGACGAGGCGCTGGTCCTCGCTGGCGAAGGCGTCCAGATCCTGTCCTCTCGACAGGTACATGATCGCTTCGCCGATCACGCCGGTCGGAACTTTGTTGCGCGCCGCCGTCGAATAGATTGCGTCGAGCAGGCGATATTGCCGCTTGTGCGTGCCTTCTCCCGGTGCACCCGAATAGTTGAACAGATCTTCGCGGACCCAGGGATCGACACCCGATACGAATGCACCCGCGGCGTTGCGCGTCAGCGTGCCGACAAAGACGTTCTTGGCGTAGATCGACACCTGCATGAGCGACATTGTTGTCGTCTCGCGCGTCGGCCTGAAACCACGCATGGCGACGACATAACCCGGTTCCAGGCCTTCCCGGTTGAAAAGCGCCTTCAGCGCTTCGCCCGCCCGCCTGGCGTCCTCGACGGAGAAATGCACATCGAGCGCAACGCTGTCCAGGCTGCGGTCGTTGAGGATTTTCACGAACGTGTCTTCGGTCGCCTCGAACCGCTGATACTCATTCGTGACGGTTGCGACACTCGTGTTGTTTTCGATCTGTGTCTTCTGGAAGGCGGGCAGGGCTGCTTCGCCTGCATCGATTGTTTCACCCCAGCCGGCTTCGGGATCGTCGGTGCCCATCTGCTGCCCCGAAGCAGCCGGAGCCTCGTTGGGGGCAGGCGAGGGCTGAAGATCGTTCTGCAGATCCCCCGCCGGCGGCTGAAGATCGTCCTGCAGATCGTTGGACGGCGGCGGGGCGGTCTGCCGTTGCGCCTGGAAGAATGCGAAGTCTTCCTGCGTCGACGGTATCGTCGTCATGAATTTTTCGCTGGCGCTGAGCATCACATCCGACAGGATTTCGATCTGCGGAGAAATCCCGGCCTGATCGAGATCCGCCGGCTTCGCGATCGAACGGCCCCTCGACGTGGCGTCGGCGTCGGGGGCAGGGGTGATCCACATCGGGTCCCCGGCAAGGTCGATAATGGCAGGCACATAGACCGATGCATCGGCCGGCACGTCGTCCACCCCTTCGACCGCGTGAAGCTCTTCGTCTTCGTCGCCGAACGACCAATAATCGGCGGTGAGGTAGAAGCCCACGGCGATCGACAGCATGATGATCGCGGCAAGACCGGCAAGCAGCCGGCGCCAGAGCCTGCGTCTGCGAAGCGCAAGGCGCGCCTGCTTCTTCTGCCTGAAGCTCGTGTCGATAGTGTGCGTCACGGGCTGTTTCCGGTCAGGAAGAACGTCCACCGCGCCTGTTCGAGCGTATCGACTTCGAGAAATTGCGCCGCGATATGGCCGCGTTGCCAGCATTCCTCGATGCCGCGGGTCGAGAAACGCCTTCGCTCGATGCACATTTCGGTCGATCCCGTCAGGATCGCGTGGCCGAAGACGTCCGTTGCGTAGATGTAGATGTAGCGGTTTGTCAGTTCCTCGCGAATGACATTCACGCACTGATTGGCGCCGATGGTCCACCAGCCGTCTGTCTGATCGGCATTGTCGACCTTCTGGCCGACTGCGAGATTGACGACGTCGAGTGTCTGATTGCAGACCGTGAATTCGGCTCGCGCTTCGCCGGATGACAGCACAGCCAGCAGCGCGGCGCCCGCGATGACCGCAAGCTTCATGTGGCCCGCTAAGGCGAGCAGGGCGCGAACCGGTTCACACTGCTTTATGGGCAGGTCGGCAGACGAGTGGGGCAAACACGGGCAGCGTTCCATCGGGCGCCCATGACTATCCGCCGAGCCGGAAATACTTGGCAGTGGCTGAGAACTGAGATCCGTTGGTCTCGATTTCCTCGAGAATTTTGGGTAGCAGCGCCGAGGCTGGCGTCGGCGCCGAGAATGCGGCCGCCTCAATATCCTGGGGTCCCGTGATCACCATTATGATCTGCGGCACGGCCTTTCCAGCGGCCTTGTCGGCGGCGCCGAGGCCAATCGGGATGCTGAAGGTGGCTTTGTCCGACTGTGCGACGATGCGATCGTCGAGATTAAACACCATGCCCTTGTGATCGATCAGCAACACGCTGGAAATGAGCCCGCCACGCGTCACCAGCGTGCCGCTGATCGGCGTACCGTTCGGCACCGACGTCCGGTCGAGAACAAGCTGCGGCTTGTCGGCCGCGGTCTGTCCCAGAAAGCGCAGAAAATTGGTGACTTCGCACTGGCTCGGCTCAATGAGGCGGACGCTGATGTCGGGCTCCACATGGAATTTCGCCTGGAAATCGCCCAGCATGCGTTCGAATGGCTGGACCGCTGTTCCAAATCCTTCGATCGCGGCTGCGGTGTCGGTTGACGAATTCATGGTCGCATAGAAACAGTCGCCGCCGCCGAAGTCGCGAATCCAGGAGACTCGTTGCGCGATGTCGTCCACGGCCGGAGGAATCGCCGGTTTGGGCACGTTCAACGCGACGACAGGTTGGTCCGGCTGCTTGGCCGCCGGTGGCACTGTCTTTTGGCTCTCGGCGTTCGCGGCATCCGTCTGGCTTGCAGTGGGTTTGGGCGCCGGCCCGGCAACCTTGGGTTCTGCCGGCTGGCTGATCTGCGGCTCCGGTTTGGGCTTTGGGCTCTCCACAAACTCTGGCTGGGCCGGCGGTGTCTTTTCGGATGGCTGCTGCGCGTCCGTTGCCGGTGACTCCGGGGGGCCCTCGGTTTGCGCGGGGACAGTGGGCTTGGCCGGCTCCGGCGTTTGCACTGCCTTGGCATCTGCCTGGCTTCCAGCCGGCGGCACGCCCGCCTCTGTTTGCGGTTGCGCTTCCATTGCCGGCGGTTTCTCGGATTCCTCGGTCTGCGAAGGGAGTTCGGCGGGCTTGGCCGGCTGCGGCTTTTGAGCCGCCGAGGCATCTGGCTGGTTTTCAGCCGGCGGTACGCTGGCCTCCGGCTGCACGGACGGAACTGGCTTTGCCGGCTCAGGGGCGTTCGCGACTTTGTCGGCGAGGGTCGGCGCCGAAGTTTCCGGTGTAGGCTTTGACGGTTCGGGCGCGGAAAGCGATGTCTTGCCGGCAATCGGCGTTGCCGGCGTCATGAAGCCGCTCAGATACAGGCCCGCGCCTGAGGCGACAGCCAGTGTCGCCAGGGCAGCGATCGCGATAGTTCGGGTCTTTGTGGATTTCTTGGGCATATCCGCAGTGACCGCGCGCGGAGGGCCGGCGACCCGCGAAGGCAGCGGTTCGGACAAATGAGCGGGCCGGACATGCGGGACGAAGCGCTGCTCGCCCGGGCCCGTTGCCGTCGGCGCGTTGCGTCCCGCGACATTGGATGCCTGGGCGCCCTTGGGATCAGGAGCAAGGGTTTGCCCGGCTGACCGGTTGCGGGGTGTGATGGACGTCGGCGGCGTTGTTCCTTCGTCTTCGCCACGCGTCATCCTGGCGATATCAGCCATGCTGACCGGCCGGTCTCGCGGATCCGGTTGCAGCATGGCTTCGACAATGTCACGAAAATCGTCGTCGATATCAGAGAGGTCAGGCACGGCCCGGCGCTTTTCGATGATCTCGAACTGCGATCCGCTCATGTCGATCGGTTTCCCGCGCAGAGCGGCAGCCAGCACCAGCCCAAGGCTGTAAATGTCGGACTGTTCACTGACGTCGCCGCTGTACAGCCCGAGCTGTTCGGGCGAAACGTAGTTGTACTTTCCCGCGAACTTCCCGCCGATCAGTGTCTCCCCGCCCACGGTCGCCGATCGCGCTATACCGAAATCGATGATCTTTGCGCGGTCGACCCGGCACCCCGGCAGGATGATATTGTCCGGCGAGAGGTCGCGATGGATTGCTCCCGCTTGATGCACGGCGCTCAGGCCGGATGCGAGGCGATGGCAGAGCTTGCGCACCTCATCCGTCGGCATCGGACCACGTCGCATGATGTCGTACAGCGACTCGCCGTCGACGAATTCCATGGCAAGGTAGGGACGGCCGATCCCGGGATCGATGGTGAAGACGTGGTATCGCACGACCGCATCATGCGACAGGTGGTTGAGGATCGAGGCCTCCTTGCGGAACAAGGACAAGATCGTCTGGTCACGGGCAAATTCGGGCAGCACGATCTTGATCGCGACATGGTCGCCGGTCTGGATGTTGTGGCCGCGATAGACCTCGCCCATGCCGCCGAATGCGATCCGTTCGTCAAGTTCGTAGATGCCGCTGAGCTGCGTACCGACAGCGGTGTTGGCCACTTGCGGCGATATTCGCGTCTTGTCATCGGCGCTCATCAGCCTCGGCCCTCCGCTCTGGACAGATCAGGGTGGAGCGATTGTCCATTGCGCCCGTTCCCAATCTTAACCAGCACAATGGTGACATTGTCCGTTCCGCCTCGCGCCAGAACCGTTTCCAGCAGGTTTTCTCCGGCCGCCTGAGGTGTAGCCGACACGACAGCGGCCTCGATCTCGGGGTCGGTGACATGTGCCGTCAGCCCATCGGTGGCCAGCACGAAAATGTCTCCCGGCATCAGTTCGCCTTGCTGGAAATCGATGACGAAGTCGTCACTGACCCCGATCGCATGTGTGATGACATTGCGGCGTGGCCAGGTGAGCGCCTCGGCCGCGCTGATCATGCCTCGATCCAAGAGTTCCTGCACTTCGGTGTGGTCTTTCGAAATCTGCGAGATCGCGGCGTTGCGGATCAGATAAACCCGGCTGTCGCCCGCCCACAGGCAGGCAAATCGTCCGTCCATCGCCAACAGGGCGGCGACCGTGGAGCCGATGGTGATGCCGCGCGATTCCGATATGCTGCGGATTTCGGCATTGGCCCGGCTCAGCCTGTCCTCGAAGCGGGCCCGAAGATCGGGTGCCGAGCTCGCAATGCCGATTGTTGACAGATGATCGACGATACTGGCGGAAGCGACCTCTCCGGCGTCATGTCCACCCATTCCGTCGGCTACCACCCAGAGGCCAGTTTGTGGCTCGACTAGATAGCTGTCTTCATTGAGCTCACGGACACAGCCTTTGTGGCTCACGCCGAAGCTTTCGATGGAAAGGGCGACAGTATTCAAATTGCCACCAAGCGCTTTTCAAGCGTCCTTCTGCGGCGCACCTTTGGACGCTCGCTGGCGCCACTTTGCCACAGGCTCGAACATTAAAGTACCGAAAACTAAGGAAAACCGGAGTTTGAACTCTGGTCAGCGGATCGGCGCCAGGATCAGCAGATCAAACCCATCTCAAAACGCCTTGGGACAGCTGAATCCGGAAAGGGCCGGGAGGAAGAAGTGGTTGGAGCCTGAACCTGTCTGGAGCGTATAAGTAACGTCGCGTCCGCCAATCACGAAGCGTGCTTGCATGTTGCTGTCGTGGCCGGTGACGGCAGCCTTGTCCAGAAGTCGCTTCAGGGCCCACGGCCCTTCGAACTTGATGGCGGATTCGCGGCCTGGCATCTCCGGCGTCAGGCTCAGACTGGCGGATCCGGAAGCCGCGCCGCTCGGCCAGGTCACTATGCTCGGCATGTTGCCCGCTTGGTTGCTCTGGACGGTCTGGCCGTCGACATCGAGCACCGCCGCATCGGCATCGCCATGCAGTGAGAACGGCGTGAAGGTCACGCTGACCGAGGGCACCGAACCGCCCTGGGGAAAGAAGGCGCTACGGATTTCGGCCGCCAGCTGGAAGTTCTTCAGCGTCGACTTCGACAGGTCGCGGCCGAAGCGAGCATCCTGTTTCCAGCTCCAGTCCTGACCGGTCATATCGATCAGCGATGCGAGGTTCTGTGCGAAGAACCGGTCCATCAGCCCGCCCGGAGCGAACAGTTTGGCGAAATCCGCCATCGCGATGTCCTCGGTGCCATTGCGGGCGAAAGGATAACGGCCGTTGACCGCCGCCTCGCAGGGCTGTGTGACCGTCTGGTCGAGCATCTGGTTCAAATTTGCCACCGAGGTCTCGGTGACGTTGCCTTCAAACTCGTCTGCCGTCGCATTGACCATCCGGCCGAGTTGCTTGGGCAGTCGCGAGACATTGGCGCGAAGGGTGGCTATCTGGAGCTGCAGGTTTGCGTTGACGCGTTCCGTCTGGGAGGGGACGTCGGTTGCCAGTTGCAGGCTCTGGTAAATATCGCGGAAATTCTGGGTCAAGGCATCGATCGGGCGGTGTCCGGCAGCACCGCTCACCAGGGCCTGGAACGGCCTGAATTGCGCTTCGATGTTGGCCCCGGGATTCTGGTTTTGCGCGCTTAAGGATCCTGTGCCGGCACGGGTGTGCGATTTTCCGGTGGCGATTTGTATGCCGATGCGAGCCAGACCCTTGGCCGTGCTTGCTGCGTCCTGTAACTGGCCCGCGCCGCCTTCAACCGCGGTGGCTGAGTCCTTGCCGGAAGCAGCGTCCTGCGTCAGAGCGGTTTCGTCGGCGATCGCCGTAAACAGCAGTTCGATCGGCGAGGTTGGCGAGGCGACGGCGGAAAGCGCGATATAGCGCGGCTTGTCCTTCAGCATCGCTTTCAATTTCAACCCGTCGAGAACGCTGTTCCACGCCGTTGCGAACTCCTTGCCATAGCGGTCGAGAAGTTCGGGACCGAGCTTGGGGAACTCCTGATCGATGCCGCCTTGCTCGCCGCCGCCACCGAGGACCCACTGGTCGTCGGCGAGCGTCTGGGCAATGCGCGAGAGTTGCACGAGATAGAAGCTGTTGAAGCCGGCATAAGTATAGAGGCCGGGAACACGAAGGCCTGACAAATCGCCGCCATCGACCCGCTCGAACAGTAACGGGGCTTCCGGGCCGCTTTTCAGGGAAACAGAAAAATCATCCAGAGCTGCCGCGTATACTGCGGATTTGACCAAAGCCGAGGCACGGTCGGCAAGGCTCATGCGCCCGAGCGACCGTTGAGCGGCTTCGACGAGCGGCTGGTTGAGTTCGAAAACCGGATCGTAGGCGTCGTCCAAGGCAAGCATGGCACCCAGGTGCTTTTCGAGATGCTCGCGTCCTTCGCGGTTGTTTTCACCTGGATACCGGTTCTGCTCCCAATCCTGCTTCATCCAGGAAATGATCAACGCGTCGTCGACCTTCGGCGCCTTGCCGCCAAGCATCAGGTAGATTTTCAACGGCTCGTAGAGCGCGGCGGGATCGGCCATCCTGGCCTGGATCGTCCGCTCGGCCTGGATCAGCAGGCGCGATCGGAACATTCGTTCCAGCGCTTCCCGGTAAGCCGTCTTGGATGCCGAAAGAAGTCTCTCCCGCTGGCTGAGGCCGAACGTCTCCTCGATCGGTGTCGGCACGTCGCCGGTTTCGAACCCAGCCGGCAGATTGCGCAACTGGTCGAGCGGGCCAATGACGTTTTCGAGGTCGACATCGGTGACCTCGGTGCTTTTGAGCAACGCGTCCGCCGTCTGGCGATACTGGCTCATGGCCTGCGTGGTGGAGGCGATCAGCGACCTGTTGGCTGTGAAGCTCAGGGCCAGGGTGCCGAGGGCCGCCGCAGCGATCAACGCGATGGCGCCAAGGCCGGCGAACCTGGCGATCGTTGCACGTCTTACAGCTGATTTGTCATACGAAACCCATCCGGATTCGGCAAAAATGACGCCCGTCAGCAGATCGTGCAAAAAGAAGCTTTTGCCGGTTCCGGAAAGATGGGCGCGGGGGCTGCTGCCGAAATTGCGGCCGATCGCGCCCAACACCTGATCGATTGGGGTTCCCTCCTGCGTGCCTGAAGAGAAATAGAGTCCACGCAGGCTGACATTCACCTGGCTGCGGGTCGGATCGAACAGGCTGGCGATGAAATTCGCAATTCGCTCCTTCAGCGCGCCAAACTGCGCCGGAAAGCCAAAGACGGATATGCGCGCGACCGGATCAGCCTCTTCCTGAAGGCGGTCAGGTATCTCCTCTGCCAGGCGTCTTGCCAGTGTATCGAATTCGGCCGGAGCCTCGGCGGCCATATTCTTGTTGCGATCCGTGGTCTGGAATGTCGCACCCCAGACCTTGCGTCGGCGGGGCTCGTCGAAGCCGCCGAAGTAATCCATGAACCCTGAAACCAGGTCGGCCTTGGTGAACAGCAGGTACACCGGAAACTGGATTTTCAGCGTCTCGTGGATTTCCCGCAGACGACTGCGTATCTCGACGACGTGAGCGTCAAGCTGCTGATCGTCGAGGCTGACGAGGTCGGCGAGGCTGATGGCCAGGATGACGCCGTTTATCGGTTGCCGTGCGCGGGCTCTCTTGAGCAGTGACAAGAAGGCAAGCCAGCTCTTTTTGTCGGTCTCGGCATTGGAATCCTGCGTCGTGTAGCGTCCTGCTGTGTCGATCAGGACGGCCTGGTCGGTAAACCACCAGTCGCAGGAGCGTGTTCCGCCAACGCCCGCAACTGGCTGGGCATCACCCGAACCGGCCAGCGGAAAATTCAGACCCGAATTGACCAGCGCCGTTGTCTTGCCGGCGCCGGGCGGGCCGATGACGATGTACCAGGGGATCTCATAAAGGAAATTGCGTTTGCCGCTCGACCGCTTGAGCGCCGCCACGGCCTCATTCACGCGGGCTTCGAGCACCCGCGAGTCGTCATCGCGGTCGTCATTGCGCGCGACCACGGTTTCCAGCTCTTTTTGCGCTTTTCTCGCTTGCCAGAAACGCAGGCCGTAGAAAAGCGCGAGCGCTGCCACGATCACACCGATGATTGTGGCGCGCAGCCAGGCAGGTCCGAAAGGACGGGTATCGGCGAAGCGGATCAAGGGCCCGGCAAACCACACTGCCGCCGCAAAGCCGGCCAGCGCGATCATGCTGAATATCCGCAGCAGCCAACGCGTCATGGCCGCTCCCGACTGGCCGTGCTCACAATGTTTCCTCCTTGGCGATCATCACATCGACACGGCGGTTCTTGGTGCGGCCTTCCGGCGTCGCATTGTCGGCGATTGGCTCGTCCTCGCCCTTGCCGTCGACCGTCAATCGCGAAGGATCGCTGAACTTCGGTGCCATCATTGTCTTGACAGCTTTCGCTCTGGCGACGGAGAGATCGAAGTTGGACTTGAATGGGCTCGATTTCCGCGGCTTCACATTGTCCGTATGGCCGACAATCCTGATCGGTCCGCGCTCGGGTTCCAGGGCCGCGGCGATATCTGCGGCAACGGGCTGGAACTCCGGCTTCGCCTCGGCCCTGCCGGACTGGAACAGCAGGAGATTGTTGATTTCCACAACGATGAAGTCGCCCTTCGTGCCGATGGTCAGCCCGCCGCCTTCGACTTCCTTGGCCAGTGCCGAACGGATGCGATCGATCTGCGTGGTTGTGGCGACGGGTGGGACGACTTTCGCCGGCTCCGCCAACGGCGCCACGCTGGCCCGTTCGATGGTAATCGGCGGCGATGGGTTGAGTGCCAGCAATTCACCGGCGGCAGCTTCGCCTTCGTTGGTGATGAAGACCCGCAGTGCGAAGAATGCAGCAGTCAGCAGCGCTGACGCAGCTGCCGCGACGACCCAGAGCGGCAGGCGTGTCGACGACTGCGTCATGGTCGACGCCAAGCCTTGCCAGCGGGGCGAGATGTCCGCGTCCGCGCGTGCCCTGAAATAGCGAAGCGTTTCGTAGACGTCGCGCCGAACGCGTTCGAGATTGCTGTCTTCGCGCGCCAGGCCCCGGTACTGGCCCTCGAACCCCAGCGACAGGCAGACATGCATCAGTTCGAGCAGATCGTAGTGTGCCTCGGGATTGGCCAGGACCTTGTTCAGCGCTTCGAAGAAGCCTGTGCCGCTGGGCTCGACGTGAAAGAACTGCGACAGCATGCTGTGCTGCGCCCAAGTGTCTTTCTGTGGCCATGGCAGGTTGCCGACGAGATCGTCGGCGGTTTCGCAGAGGATGAATTTCGCAATCCGCGCATCCTCTTCGGCAACACCTGAGTTCTCGACTGTCCTGTCGAACCTATCGATCGCCTCAGTGACATGTTCGGCCAACGGCTCGGCTTGTTTCTCGACGGGGATAAGCCTGAACTGGCCGAACAGCATCAGCAATGGTGCGGCCGCGGCAAGGATCGGGTTTGCCGCGGAATATCTGACACTGTCCGTGACATTGAGCAGGGTCTCCTGCCGCAGAGCTGCCTCGGAAGCGCCGCTTCCTGCCGAAGCGGAAGGGGCTCCTTGATAAATCACTGTCCCGGATGCCCAGCCCGGCGGTGTATGCCGGCCGATGCCGGGATCGAATACGGTCGAATTCTTAATCAGCGAGGTTTGCCCGTCATCCGCGACGGGCACTTGAGGGACCGGCGCCGGTTTTCGCTCACGCCGTGGAGGGGCGCGAATGACGGTCTTGCCCGCCGGGCCGAAAGGGTCGTCCTTCGAACTCATGGACGATCGTCCGTGCAGGCGGTGTGCCCGCGACTGGGTGAGACAGGCGCAAAACGGTTTCTCGTCAGGTGAAGGAAACGCAAACCCTGCCGACCCTGACAGTGTCCGGAGGAAGGTAGGCTATATCTTACTATCCCGCCGAAAGATGACATTTGCCGCAGACCCCCTGGTCGATCAGCCTTAGCCGCTTAGCGAATTGTCGTATACGATCGTAATCTCACAAACTCTCGATTGGAACCGGATGCCGCGCACCAAAGAGGTTTTCTTCGTCGACTTCAGCCTCGCATCCCCCTTTGGGCCTGTCTATTTCTGCTTGTCGGCCTTGGCATAGGCCTCGCTGAAATAGGCCAGGAATATGTCCAGCATGCCGTTCTCGTGGGCTTCCTCCATGGTTCGCCAGGTCGCGACAAAAGCGTCCCAGGCCTGGCTTTTCTTCGACGAGAACGATGTCGGGGGGAGTTTCTTTCCGATCGCCTCGGGCGACAGATCGTCGAGCAGCCGCGACAGCGCAGCTTGCATGGCGGCATAGGTGGCGAATTCGTGCGTCTTGAGATCGCGGAATGCATCTTCGATGCTGCGCCTGGCATCCAGATAGCCGGCCCTGCGGCGGGCGAACATGATTTCGAGGATGTCGTCGGTTCCCGGGACGAACTTCAGGGGGTTGTTGTCGACGGCGCTAATCATCGTCCGTTGTGTGCTCTTGGCCAATATTTTCGCGGCCGCGCGCGCTTTCAAAAGCATGGTCAGTTCCTCGACCACAGTCCGCAGGACCGTGCCGATTTCGGCGGCAACTTCATGCGGATCGCGCGATTGAAGCAATTCCGGCGAGATGCCGGCCGCGATCGCGATTTCCCGCAGCACTTCGTCTCTGGTCGAGGGGAGAGGCGGTTGCGACGAGAACGCCGGAGCCGGAACCCGCTGCCCGGACTGTTGCTCCGAAGGAGTGAAGAACGGCTCGGCGGCGAATTCGAGCGGCCGGCCTGTCGCGGCCGGCATTTCTCGTTGTGTCGAACTGATATGGCCTGTTGTGGCGCGCTCGTCGTCGATCGATACGAAGATGACATAGCGGCCGATCAGCACCCGGTCGCCATGGCTCAGCCGATGCGGGCCGGTCATGCGCTGGCTCGATCCGTTGATGTAGGTTCCGTTGCGCGAGACATCGTGCAGCCAGAAAGCGCCTGCCTCGTAGCGAACCTCGCAATGCCGGCCGGAGATGAACTTGTCGGGGTCCGGCAAGGTCCAATCACAAGCCTCGCGTCCGATTTCGAAGCCGCGATCACGCGCCGCGTAACTGGTCGAGATGCCCGCAGGCAAGGCGTCGACATTGTTGATTTGCAGACTGATATACATCGAGGATCGCCGTCGAACGCTGATCGATACTCCACATTCTAGCAGTTTGCACATCCAACAGGACAGCGGCGTTTCGAGCCAATGCATCGGCAGGGTAAGGTTTTTCCGCTGTGCATCTCTTTGGTCGGCCGGACAACATGTGGTAGGCTCAACATAGCCTGGTGCGGCGGGCCAAAAAGTTCCTGGATGCGGGAACTTCAAACCCACTGCCGGCGGCCGCGTCCAGGAGGGGCACGACCCATGCCGAACGAACGTGCCACGGTTGTGCAAACACCGGTTGGCGCCGAGCTGTTGACCTTCACGCATCTTGTCGGTCGCGATGAGATCAGCCGTTGTTTGGCCTATACGGTAGGGTTCGTCAGCCCCAGCCCCGATATCGATCCGCTGAAGATGCTGGGGGGTGTCGTTTCGGTGGAAGGCGAATCCGATCCGAAACGTTGGTTCAGCGGCCTTGTGTCCGAGTTTCGCCTGACCCGCATAGAAGACCGGCTGGCCTACTACGAAGCGGTCGTCAGGCCGTGGCTCTGGTTCCTCGGCAACACCACCGATTGCCGTATTTTCCAGAACAAGAGCGTCGTCGACATCGTCAAGGACGTCTTCAAGAAATACAGCACGGCGGAGTTCGATCTGCGTCTGCAGGGTTCCTACCCTCCGCGCGAATACTGCGTGCAATATGACGAGACCGATCTGGATTTCGTCCAGCGGCTGCTCGAGCATGAAGGCATCCTGTATTTTTTCGAGCATGACGAGGGCAAACACACGCTTGTCCTGACCGATGCGATGAGCAAGCTGAAGCCGGCGCCGGGCTACGAGCAAGTACCTTATCATTTTGAAGGGCAGGGCTCCCGGCGCGATGTCGAATACATCACCGAATGGATACCGGGCAGTTCGGTGCGTCCGGGCGCCTATGCCCACACCGACTATGATTTCAAGAAGCCGGGCGCCGACCTTATGGCCAAGTCGGCCCAGCCTTTCAGTCACAAGCTGGCCGCCGGCGAAAACTACCGCCAGCCCGGCGCGCATCTCGAAGTCGGCCGGGGCGACAACCTGGCCGCGATCCGACGCGAGGAAATCCAGGCCGTCCACCAGCGTATCGCCGCGGTCGGCACCGTGCGAGGCCTGTTTTCGGGCTGTACGTTCAAGCTCGATGGCTTTCCGCGCGAGGACCAGAACCAAGAGTATCTGGTGGTCAGCGCCGAATACAGGCTGTTCGATCCGGGATACAGAAGCCATGCCGACGTCGACAGCGAGAACTTCAAGGTGATCCTGGGCGTGGCGCCGACCGCCTTGCCCTATCGTCCGCCACGGATCACGCCCCGACCGATCATGCGTGGGCCGCAGACGGCGACCGTGGTCGGTCCGTCAGGCCAGGAAATATTCACCGACAAATACGCCAGGGTGAAGGTGCAATTCCACTGGGATCGCCTGGGCAAGAAGGACGAGAACAGCTCCTGTTTCGTGCGGGTCTCACAGACCTGGGCCGGCAGCGGCTGGGGCTTCATCCAGATACCGCGCATCGGCCAGGAGGTCATCGTCGACTTTATCGAAGGCGACCCTGACCTGCCGATCATCACCGGCCGGGTCTATAATGCCTCGCAGATGCCGCCCTATGGCCTGCCGGCGAGTGCCACGCAATCCGGCTGGAAGTCGGACTCCTCGCTCGGCGGCGGCGGCTACAACGAGCTGATGTTCGAGGACAAGGCCGGCTCCGAGCTGGTCAATTTCCAGGCGCAGAAGGATCACCACCTTCTGATCAAGCATGACCGAACCAAGCTGGTGCAGCACGATCAGTCGGACCGCATCGACCACGACGCCAAGCATTCCGTCGGCCACAACCTCGACGAGGACGTCGGCAACAACAAGACGGTCAAGGTCGGCGTCGACCAGACCACCGATATCGGCAACAACGACACCGAGACGGTGGGCGTCAATCGCTCGCTTACGGTAGGGTCGAACGAGACGATCAATATCGGGTCGAACTCGACGGAGACGATCGGGTCCAATCACACGCAGACCGTCGCGATCGTCCAGACCATTACGGTCGGCGCCGCCCGTGTCGACAGCGTCGGAGCATCCGAGACCAGGACCGTGGGTGGCCCGCAGGCCAATACAATCGGCGCGACACGGTCGGTTACAGTGGGTGCGGCGCAGAGCCATAGCATTGGTGCCGACGACAACTGGTCGGTGGGCGCGAACCAGAGCGTGCAGGTGGCGGCGGATCAAAGTTTCAAGGTCGGCGGAGCCCATTCCTCGCAGATCGGCAAAGGGCGAAACGCCAAAATCGCCGAGGATGACGCGACCAATGTCGGCGGCGCGCGCTCCCTGAAGATAGCCAAGGGAAGCCTTGTCGAGATTGGCGAGGACGGTGCCATCAAGATCGGCAAAGATTTGTTGATCGAGGCTGGCGACTCCATCGTGATCAAGTGTGGCTCGGCCGCGATTTCGATGAAGAAGGACGGCACCATCAATATTGAAGGCAAGGACATTTCCGTCAAAGGCTCGGGCAAGATCAACGTGAAGGCTTCAAGCGACATCACGATGAAAGGTTCGGAGATCAAGCAGAATTGAGGGCGGCTGGATGACCAAGACTCGGAAGCGGATCGAAGGGGTGATAATCGGAGTTTTTCTCGGCTTCGATGACGAAGCACCGCTCGTCGTATTCCCGGGCAATACAAGGGAGACCGCGGTAAGAGCCCGAAGCCTGGCCGAAATGAGTTCGGATATGATCGGCTCCGAGGTCGCGCTCCTGTTTGAAGACGGAGATGTTGGTCGACCACTGATTGTGGGGCGCATTGTAGAGCCAAGCCGCAAGCCGCGGGCGCAAGTCAAACGCGACGGCGAACAGGTAAGGATAGTGGGTGAAGAACGAATAGAATTGCGCTGTGGTAAGGCCACGATCATCATGGAAAAAGACGGCCATATCATTATCCGCGGCACATACGTTACGAGCCACGCAAGCGCCACCAACCGTATCCGTGGCGGCTCGGTGAACCTGAACTGATGGCAGCGCCGATCTTGCGCGAGATCGTCCGCCAGCATGCCGAAATGGCGGCGTTTCTATGGACGATCTACGACCATCACCTGCTCCACCCCGAGGAAAATCCGGAGATGGACGAAGTGCGTCTTGCCCGCTTGATTGAAAGGTTGGAGGCTCATCTGGACGGTTTGCGGGTAGCCGGAGATCAAGGTCGAAAAATTGCGCAGGAGCGCTTTGAGGAGTTCTCGGAAGCGGGTGAACTCTTCGTGTTGCGGATGCTGGCCGCACCAAAACCGATCCAGATTGTGGATCTGGACCTTCCCAAAGTTAGAGAATATCTGGCGGTGACCCTGAAACAGAACCGATGACCCCCATCCTATCGGTAGTTGTTGATGTCGACCGTTCGAAGGAAGATATTGCCGTCATAGCCCATTTCGAAACCGGACCAGTCAGTGCCGTCGAACAGAAAGAATTCGTGCCAGCCTGCAACAACAAGAAATTCCTCGGTCGCGTTCATGGTAAAACCTTGTTCCGTTTCGAGCAGAGGCACGAGTTCGCGTCCCTTCTGCACCGAAACGCCGTAGCTCATGTCCGACCAGTAGCGTTTGCCGCGGAACTCGCAGATATCGTAATAGTCGACCTCGTTGGCCTTCAACGCAATCAGCTGGCTGTCACGCAATTCGTAGGCTGCCCCGTTCGCCCCGCCGAGATAGACCTCACCCTGAGGTCCGGCCAGGACGGTATTGAAATTCTCCTCGACGCCCACATCGATACGATTCCAGCGCCGTCCGTCGAGTCTCAGCAGAAGCCCGCGGTCGCCGGCGCAATACACCGGACTTCCGTCACGACCGTGGATATCGTTGAGCACGGCTTCGTCGAAGGTCTCCAACTGCCCCCATTGGCCCCGCTCACGCAGATAGCTTACGCCAAGATCTCCGATCGCAAAGATCCGGTCGCGCGATGGGGCCCACAGGCGCGTCAGTGCGCCTTCGCGCAGTTCCGTGCGTGATGCCGAACCAGGCGGAAGGTCGTGGATGATCCCTCCAAGCTCAAGCGCAACATGGTCTTGCGGCCCAAAACTGACATGGGACCGGATCGCGTCCTCGATCTGAAGCCGTGCATTGAAACGAATGGTCGCCCCAAGCTCAATTTCCAGGAGATAGGACCGGCTGAATTCGTCATCGGGATCGCTCAGTTCGAAACTGGCGCTGAAGCGATTGCCGCCGTGATGATATCCGTCCACGGCCTGGACATCGATTTCCTCTGGGTCAAAGTCGGCGATCGTTTCGGGCTCACGCATCACTTCTTCCTTATCGGTTTTGCCAGTATCTGGGCGGGGGTCGGTTTCGGGGCTCTGGCGCAATCGATGAGGTAGTCGATGAGCACGAGCTTCAGGCATTCGAGCGCGTCGTCTTTCTCCTTTTTGGTGCAGCTCTGCAGCTTCTCGTGATGGTCGCCGACAGCCTGCTGCACCTCCTTGATCGCATCGCCTAAGGTCGGACTGCGCTTCTTCTTCAGGAAATCGCGGACTTTCTTTGTCTTTTTGTTGTGCGGCGAGCCGCGTTTCGACCCAGAACCGGATTTGCGGTATCCGGTCTTGGTTTTCTTGTAGGACTCCATGCAAATGCAGGGCGCGGTGTTGACGTCGTAATTTCCCCAGCCGGAATAGTTATCGCCGCCGCGACTCCTCTGGAACATCTGATTTTCAAAGCAGTGCTCGGATTCCGTCGGGTGCGCACAATCGGAATCCTTGTGTTGATGCACATATATACCCACGTTATTTAAAATCGTTGCACAGTCCTGCCCACTGACAGTTATGGCGGCCGTGTGCGGCCATGTAACCGTATTGCCAGTCGGCGATGCATGGTTGTTTGTGGCAAGATCTGTCATACGTATGACAGGCTCGCCATCAAACTTCACATCGTTAGACCATGAGTTGAAATACCCCTTTCCCGTATTTTTCGATGTGATGACACCTTTTTTTGCGGCACAGCCAGCCTCCGTCCCAGACGTTCTGGACAGGTCGGATTTGTTCTTGATGTTGACGGTCTTGCCGCCGATCTTGACGGTGCCGGTCCCTTGCTCTGTGTCGCTGCCCAATCCGAAACTAGGGTAGGGGATGGGCACGCCGGGCGGCGTTGCGGGGTTTTCCGGAGGTGTAAAGCAAACATCCGGGAATGCGGCGATGGTCTGGGCGTTCACGGCTTTGCCGGAAATTTCCAGGCCGTTGGCGAACACCCCGCCCATTACGCGGCCCTCGATGCCACGATAGCTGCGCCGCAGGCGCCGGCATCGTTCGATGCCTCGATCAAAACCGGATTTCCGGCAGCGTAGCCCTTGCGTGCCGCGGTGAAAGCCATGCCAAGCATGAGTGGCACCACGGCAGCTCCGACATTGCCGAGGGACTCGCCTGGCGACCAGATGTCTTGAAACTCATGCCTTCCTCGCAGTAAGCGCAGGCTGGCAAGAGCGCTTTGCTTGAACCAGTACTGTTCTCCTACGAGGTCAGCGATCCGGTACCCGAGCCGGTTCATTTCGATACCGGTTTCTTCGAATGCCGCGCGATAAGCAGCCGTCATGCCGTCACCGCGCAAAGGCAAATCTTCAGTGTTGTAGATCGATGCATTTTCGCGAGAGAGCCCAAGCCCAAATAGCCGAAGACCGCCCTGTCGACCCTGGGTGCAAATGATCGCCGCCGCCGCCTCCCCAGGTATGAACCCGTTCGGATTTTGCGGCGTAAGGAGACGATTGCAGGAGATATAGTGCGTGACTGTCTGGCTTTTCAGATAACTATCGACGCCGGCAATCATCACAAAGGGCACCTCGCCTGATGCCAGCAACCGGCGAGCATGTTCCAATGCGACAACGCCTGCAGGTCGTCCGTGCGCTATTATTCTGGAGCGTGCATGCGGTTCGACCTCAACAATTTCTGCAACGCTCCTAAGCAAAGCGGAATTGTCGCTGACAGGCCGGCCGGGCCGCTCTTCCTCGGGAAGGCATAAGATCAGTGCCGTTTGGCCGCGTGCTTCCGGCACGCTTTCGAACGCTTCGCAAATAGCACCAGCCGCCAGATGCGCCATGCGCCTGTCACCAATCCAATTGCGCGGTAACGCGATTGGCGCACCGGTTAGCCACTCGCCGGCGGAGCCCCGAAGTCGCGTTTGCTGGAAACCGTCGAGTCTTGCACGCATTGCCGCGCAAGCTGACGGCGCGTCGAGGCCGACAGCCGTAACCATGCCTATCGAGACGATGTCGAGTTGCGCACTCATGCGTCTTCATTCTCTCGTGCGGGCGTGATGTGGCCAACACGAACATATTGTTTTCCCTTGAGCCTCGCTCTCAGCATGGCCGACGTTGGCGGACCTACCCAGCACTCCGAGAAATCGAGGATGGTCTTGTGAATGCGCTGCGAGAGGCGCCAGACGAGCGAGAAGCGGCGTCTTTCTGGGTCGAGCAGAACGGTGTCTGGAAATATGTCGGCCTCATAGGCCTTTTGCCTGCCTTTGAACAACGTCATCGGCAATGCTGCCGACGGTAGGCGAAAGCTCACTCGCCCTTCGGGAGCCAGGTTCACAAGCACCACCTCTTCGCCGCCTCGCGGATTGTCGATCTGCTGGTCAGGCGGCGCCATCTGGAAATAGCGCTCGTCGAAATCCGGCGGCAGGAACGGAAAGATGTTCTTGGCCCAATTGTCGTCGTAAGTGCCGCCATACTCGATCCGGCCCGGCCATCCGCGGCCCATCGGGCCAAAGCTCATCGGTTTGTAATCACCGAAGGGAGAGCGGATGTCTTCGTCGACAGCTTGCGTGTTCGGTAGCCGCAGCCCGGGTACGAGGCGCTGGTTCCTGGTTCGGGACCAGCCGGTTCCGACCGGGTTGTATTTGTAGCTGGCGGGAAGTTTGTCCTCCGGGTCCAACCTGTCGACGCCGCCCCAGGCAACGTCGTAGGAAATGGGCAGTTTCAGGAAGGGTTGCGGCGATGTGGCGGTAAAAACCGGCCCGATCGAGCGCCATTCGCGGTGGCCGACAACCTCGAACAGTTTTGACCAATTACCAACCTTGATGCCGACCGGCACGCGCTCTGCCGGGCGCCCGCCCGGCGCATAGGCGCAGCCATTGGCGATCACGTCGCAGCGTGGTTTGCGGAAGGCGAAGTCGGTCTCCCAGAGCGTGGCCGAGTAGCCGGCCACGCCGGTCTGTGTGTCGGCCATCACCAGGGGCACCTGTTCCGCTGATTTTCGCACCAGTCCGCCCGGCTCGGCGGGGAAGTCGAACGTGCCTTTGGCGACCACGACAATCCACTCATGGCCGGCCTTGTCCATGCCCATGGTGAATTGGTGCGGATACCCCATCTGGTTCAAGATCCGCATCAGTTGGTCTCCCAGCTGGCGGCGAGAATCTGCTTCAGCGTCGCTTGCGGCGATTGCGGATCGATGTCGAAAATGTCCGAACGGGCGGTCCACATCACCATACCGCTGATGACCTCGTCGTCGGCCTCGACAGGAGGCACCGGCAGTCCGCTCAATACTGTATCCAGTTCGTCCGGCGTCAGCTCGCCGTGCTGGGCGGCGATGGCCGCTTCTTCGATCTCGGCAAACCACGCCTCGGCGTCAGCCAGCCGAACCGGAGCTTCAGCAAGCTGCGCGACGACGCTCAAAGGGAATTGCCTGCCGACCCTGTCGGCGCTCTGCACAATGATGCCCGCCGATGCGCCGAAGCAAGCCGGGCCAGCCAGGAAGCGCAGCGCGGTTGTGCTCGGCCAAAATTCCGAGCCGAACAGCGGGACGAGATGCTGCGCCAGCCAACGGTCCCAGCCGCGAACAAAGTCGCCCGGCAGCCGCCGTGTCACGAAATCTCCGGTGGCGGGCATTTTGCCGTAAAAGCCAGGCAGCTTCATATCTGCGGCGGACATGAGAATTTCTTGAACATTTGCAGGTTGTAGGGATTTTCGACGCTGGCGGCCTTGAGCTCGAAATCGGCGTACATGCCTTTCGTCCCCAGGCGCAGGCTGTAGACATCCGACAGCGAAGTGCCGGTGAATCGGCCGCTGCGCAGTATCCTCAGCCACGCCCAGCTGCCGGTCTCGTTGAGCATGATTTCGGGCGAACCATCGATGGGCTGGAAGGCGAGCGAGATCACCCCGGTGCCGTCCTTGCCGGGCCAGGTCATCGGTTGCGGCCGCGTCGCGTTGTTGAAGTAGACGAGGGTCTGGCCATCGAGATTGAGCGTTACGCGCGTGACGTTCGGAGACAGGTCCTTGGGTTCCAGCGTGAAGCTCATCACCGGTCCTGTACCGCCGGGAAAGAGATCGTCGCGTATCCGCCTGGCCTGCTCGAAAGCCGCCAGCGCCGAAGGGTCGAGGCCGAAATCGGCACGCCATTTCCACGGCTGGCTGGCGGTGTCGACATAGCTCGACATAGCTGATCAAATGGTCGTTGGTGAACGCGTCGATCAGGCCCGCCGGTCCGAACAGGCGGGCGAAGTCGCGGACATTGACGTCCACCGCGCTTTCGGGACTGAACGGATAGCGGTCGTTGAGCGCCGCCTGGCAGAAGGGCAGGATGTCGGCGCGCCAGATGGCGTTGAGCTCCGAGGTGACCGCCTTTTGCGTCAACCCGCTGGTGTCGCCGGCGACACCGCCGAGCCAGTCGTCGACCGGGTCGGGCAGGATTTGCGCTTGCCTTGCGACCGCCCCCGTCAGTTCGGCGAGGCCGCCTTGCTTCTTGATGGCATCCTGGGGATCGGGATTGGCCGTGACCGTCTGCAAAACGTTGGACAGCGCCGTCAGAGCCACCACCGCGGCGTCGAGTGCTGGCGGCTGGCCGTCGACCTCGGCAATAGCACCTTTGAGCGGCTTGAAGTGTTCGGCCACCAGGTTGCCGGTAAGATCCACCTCGTCAGCTGAGCCCGCGCGTGGAAGCAGCTTTGCCCCCGTTTTGACGATCTTGCCGAGCTTGCCGAGTTTGCCGAGCAGTTTCGAGCCGCCCTTGGCCGCCGCCTTGTCGTCGGCCGGCGCTTCATCGGACCGGGTAAGCTCGGTCTCCTGAACGACCGCCGTGAGCAAGCGTTTCAGCGCTGAATCGGCGCTGGAAAGATCCTTCAGATTCTCACTGGCGACATTGAGGTCGCTCAACGGCGCCAGCCTCATATCGCGCAGGAAGCTGTCCCACTGTGCGATATAGTCGTCGTAGTAGAGCTTCAGGATGTCCTCGGACAGCGCCGACACGGACGTTTCGGAGTTCTCGGAGCAGCCCCCGGCGAAGACCGCCCGATCCAGCGCCGCTTGTGCTGCCACATCCTCGATCCGGTCGAGAACGGCGTCATGGAAGCCTGCATAGGTGAATGCTCCCGAAATACCGACGCGAAGCGTCTTGTCGGAGCGACGCGCAAAAACCTTGGCGCCGTTGGGACCGGCGAAATTCGCCGGAATCCATTCTTTGAGCCCGGCCACTACCGGATCGGCCAGCAATTGCTTGTAGGCACGCGCCGGCAATGAAATCGTGCATACCGTTTTCAGCGCTTCGGCAACCAGCGCCTGGTCGGGCTCGATATAGCTTTCGTCGACCGTCATCCGGCGGATGGCCGCAAGCTGATGCTCTTCGGCATCGGCGGTTGGAAATGGTGCTGCGGCCGCGAATTCGGGAAGGCTGTTGACCCACCAGTTCTGGGTGTAGTCGGGATCCATCTGCGACAGACCCGTCATCATACGATAGGTCTTGAGAGCGCCGAGCATGAAATCCGGATCGCGGATCTGCCGCCACATGGTGGCCTCGAGAAGGGCCACCATGTGCGGCTCAAGCACGTTGCGCAAGGCGTGATCGTAGGTGTCGGTCTGAGCCCGCACCAGTTCCGCCGAGGCCGATGGCCCTAGCAGATCCTGGACAGCGGCAGGCGGTGCTGTCCGGGCATTTGAGACCGCGTCCATTGCCTCGAGCGCGCCGTCGATGGCAGGCTGCTGCACCGATGCCGGGTTTGCGGCAGCCGAGGTCAACGGCGTCTGCAGCGCTTCGAACTGGCTTGCCTGGGCCGAGATCGCATTGCGGTTGTCGTAGTAGGACCAGGCAAACACCGCACTGGCCAGCAAGCCCGCTGTGGCACAGGCAGCCGCCGCGCCCCGCCAGATCCAGGCGCGGCGGCGTTGCGCTAGCGGGTCGAACGTACCCAGGCCTGCTTCCTTGAAGATGACTTCGGTGAGCAGGTTCTTCAGGAAGAAGCTGCGTTTCTCGACCCTTGGTGCGGGCAGGACCCGCCGTGGCGGAAGACCGAAAGACGACGACAGCGCCGCGGTCAGTCGGTCGATAGGCGCCCCTTCCTGAGTCGCCGATGTCAGATAGAGGCCGCGCAGCCATGCAGCCTCTTCATACCGGCTTTCGCCGAACATCGCCTCGACCAGCACCTGGATCGGTTCGGACAGGCTTGCGAGTTGGGCAGGAAACCGGAAGATCTCTGCTCGGGCGGCGAGTTTTTCCTCATCCTCCAGGCGCGGCACCAGCCGCCGCTCGAGTTCCGTCGCCAGCGTCGAAATTTCGCGTTCGATGGTCTTGGCATCCACGCGCGCATCCAGCGCGAAGGTCGTTCCCCACACCTGCTCGCGCGAGGCGGTGGACAGACCGCCGAAGAAGGCTTCGAAACCCTTGATCAGATCGGCCTTGGTCAGCATCAGATAGACCGGAAGGCGGATTTCGAGCCGGTCGTTGAGCTCGGCCAACCGGCGGCGGATCTTGCGGCCGTGCGCCTTGATGGCTTCGTCGCCCTCCGAAAGCACGTCGATCGAAAGCGCCACGATGACGCCGTTGAGCGCGCGGCGCCCGCGATGCTTCTTCAAAAGGTCGAGGAAGCCCAGCCATTCCGCCGCGTCCACATCGGGCTGGCTCTCCTGCTGCACATAGCGGCCGGCGGTATCGATCAGAACCGCGTTTTCGGAAAAGAACCAGTCGCAGTTGCGGGTGCCGCCGACCCCTTGCAGGTCGTCGGTGAGGTCGATCGGAAAATTCAGTCCGGACTGCCGCAGAGCCGTGGTCTTGCCGGTGGCCGGCGGCCCGACGATCACATACCACGGCATGTCGCGCAGAAACTTGCGGCCGCCCAGCTTGCGGCGCTTCAGTTCGGCCATCACCTCGGCGAACTTGGCACCCACGGCAGCGACGTTCTCTTCGCCGGGGCTCAGCGGCTTTTCCACCGCGGGCGCGGCAATCTCGGCGACGAACATGCGGTTGGCGCGGATCGCCCGGCGCTGGGCGACGATCAGCCAGATCAGCCAGAAGATGACCAGCAGCGCGATGATGACGATGCGCACATTTTCAGAGGCGAACGGTTCGTAGGCACCGACCCTGACGATCGGACCAAACACCCAGATGACCAGGGAAAGCAGCGTGATGCCGATCAGCGTCCACAGCCAGCGCGATGTCAGAACCGCCCAGAGGAAGCGCAGGATGAACATCTCACAGCCTCTTTTCGACAAGCACCTCGGCGCGGCGGTTCAAGGCTCGCCCCTGGCGCGTGCTGTCGCTGGCCACTGGATCGGTGGCCGCGCGGCCCTCGGAATGGACGCGGTCCCGTGGCACTCCGTTCTGGACCAGCATGTCGGCAATCGTCTGGGCGCGAGCCTCGGACAGCCGCTGGTTGGTCGACAGCGGATTGGTCTTTTGCAGAGGAACGCCGTCCGTATGGCCGATCACCGTGATGTTTCCGATCAGCTCCTGATTAGCGAGGATCACCTTGGCGATCGAACCGATCAGGGGCTCGAAACCTTCGGTCAGTTGTGGCCGCGACGACTGGAACAGTTCGGGGTTGGAGGCCTGGATGATCAGCTTGGCCAGCGAAACGCTCTCGGTGCCGCTGAGGGCGGATCTGAGGTCGGCCGGCGCTCCGGCCTGAAATTCCGGCAACAGCGCAAAATCCACCTTCTCCGGCGGCGGGGCATCGACCTTGGGCGACGTACGGCTGATGTCGCCGCGTGCAGGCGGCGGCAACGTGCGCACAAGTGCGGAAAGCTCGACCGCCTGGCTGCTCAGTCCCATCGAGAGTCCGATATGGATGGCAGTGGCAACAACCGCCGCACCGAGCGCCATAACCCAGATCGGAACGATGAAGCGCTGCGGTTCGTCGGATGCGATCACGCCCTTCCAGTTTGGTGACAGTGGCGCGCCTTCAGCGTCGGCATCGCGCAGGAAGCGTGCCGCCGCCACGCGAACGGCATTGAGCGAACGGTCGCCTGATCGCCCAGGCACGCGATATTTGCCGCGGAAACCGAGCGCCATGCAATCATACTGCAGTTCCAGCAATTCGCGATCGCGGTTGGGATGGCGCTCCAGTTCGTCGAGACGCGTGAAGAACTGCGTGCCGGCATCGACATCGCCACGCAGCATGACCACAAGCGGCTGCCGAGGCCAGGCGCTGGCCCCACCCCAGGGCGTGTTCAGAGCCAGATCATCGAGCAACGCCGCCACGATCCAGGCTGCCTGATCGGCCCTCTCCATAGAGGATCCCGTCGACATTGCCATGTCGCGTGCCCGAACCAGTTCTTCGAGCAATCGGGTGCGCAACGTTTCCGGATTCTCCGGCGGCAGCGCGCTTTCAAGCTCGGGAGCGAACTCGAGCAAGGGTGCGAATGCGTTGACAAGCGCGTTCGGGTGGGTGCGAGACCGCTTTACCACCGCCCCCGGCAACAGCGGCGCCATCGGTCGCGGCATCGGCGCTCCGGTCAATCGTATGCGGGTGCGTTCGCGATCCTCCGACAGTCCGAAAGGATCATCGCGGCTCATGATCTCACCTGTTCACCGAATAGCAGTCCACCTGCGGCTCGCTCGGCAACACACCCGAAACGCCAATGACGAAGCCGGGAGCATCGAGCAGTGACGCCCAATGCTCGCTTTTCTGGTCCAGTTCGAGGCACAGCCGATCGCCATCGTAAGGGATCTCGCGCGGCTGGGAATGGAGCGGTTTCAGCGGAATGCCGGGCAAACGCGATTTCCACAGGCCCTCGAACTGATCGGCCGAGCCGACAGTCGCCTGATTGACGAAGATCTTGCGCAGCGCGTCCTCCGACAGCTCCGAACCGACCCGGATGACGATCCGGCTGGCCACCAGCAGCTTCGGGTTGTCGATGCGGATTTTCCAGACATTGGTCGAATGCCGCATGACAGGCAGCGCACGCGATTTAGGCTCGATGTAACGCAGGCTGAGGATGAGCGAGCGCAGCGCATCCGCCAGCGCCGAATAGGCGGGGCCTGGCGCCATGTGATCGTAAGCGGGTAATTCGCCCAGGCGCCGCGCGCTCGATCCGTAGGTCGCCATCGAACCAGCGAGCCCGGCAAGTTCCAGGTAAAGCTCGGCCGGATGGAAGACATCCTGCGCCAGCATGTGGGCGAGCCGCGGACGCGCCGCATTGGCGAGATTGAGCATCAGCAGATCTTCGACGCTGCGCCCAGGCCCGCCCATGACCATCTTGCCATGCGCCTCGGCGATCTGCTCGAGGCCTGTGACAACTTCCAGAAGCAATTGCCGATACCAGGCCACCGCGCCGGTAATCAGTGTCGGCGGCAGGAAGGTCTCGTCCAGAGAGACGCCACCATCGGCTCGAACCCCCTTGAGGTCGGCTATCGGCAAGGCTGTGTAGCCACCGACCGACTTGCCGGGTGCAAGCAGCAGCGCCTGCGGACGGGCGATCTCGATTTCTTCAGGATCTGAACCGCCCTGGACGGCGTCACGCACCGAAACGACCCGCCCGTGATAGCGTGCTCCCGAGGCGGCCGCGTGTGCCGGATCGAAGCCGACACCGCCGGGAGGCTCCAGCGGCAAGGCGACCAGCACCGGCCCGGCGCCCGTGTCTGGGGTGACCAGCAGTGGTCGCGGCGCGTCCATCATGTCTGGAATGGAGAAAGGTGTCCCGTCCGGAAAGATGCCCCGTGCGGACAGGATCGAGATCTGGCCGGCCTCCAGCAATGCCTGATCCAGCGTCAGTTGCTGAAAGCCGAACGTATGCAACTGCCCGGCCTGCAACGCGCCGCGCACCGTCGCCTCGATAAAGCGATCCTGCTGCTGGAAATGCTGGGTCCGGAGAAACAGACCTTCGGACCACAACACTCTGTTTGCATCGCTCATGCCGCTACTCTCTGCATCGAGCTCCCCTTGCCCTGGCCGCTAAGCGGAAATGCCGCCGCTGCCAAGCGAGACGTTGACCGTAAATTGTGATCCCGCCGACACTGATTTGCTTGTGCGCCAGTTTCGGCCGCCGGGCTCGCGGATCAGTGCAACAAAGCCCAGCGCCGTCGCGTCCGGCTCGACCGTGATGGTCTTGGACGCGGTCTTTCCCGGCCCGACGGCGATCTGGTCGGATCCGATGAGGTCGCCTGCGAGTGCCGAACCGGCATCCCCCTGCAAGGCAAAGTAGTCGGCGGAATTGAATTTGCCGGTGCTGCGCAGCCGCATGACGAGGACCGTCACCGGCCGGTCGCCGCCGCCCGGTCCCGGGTTCATACCGGCCCCGCCGGTCAGTTTGACGGTGATCACCGATGGTTTCGGCGGCCCGCTCTGGCAAGCCGTAAGCAGCCCGGTTGCGCCCAGGGCGACAATGAATTCGCGTCGATCGATCATGTCTCACTCCTCCTCATATGCATCCCGAAAATCAGCGCCGATTTCGCCCAGAAAGCTTTTTTCCGCGCTCTCGGCGATTTCACGGTGGCGTTTCTGGTAAAGCTCCCACAGCTTGGCGCTGCGCCCGCCCGAAAGCAGCGTGCCGATCGCGGAATTCGATTTCAGCTCTTCCTCGATCGCTGTCGGGTCAAAACGGTCAATCATCCGCCGCAAGGCGCCCTGTACGCCGCGCCAGGCGCGCACGTGATGTTGGGCGAGGTCGCGAACCGCGTCGGCGATTGCCGCTTCGCCGGCGAGAAATCCGGGGCTGCGCTCGGCGAGAAGCGTGACGATGGCGTCGTCGACCGTCGGCAGAAACTTGAGCGGATTGACTTCGGAAGCCCCAACCATGGTCTGGGCGACGCGAGCGTTTCCCTTTTCCTCGGCCCGTTTGCGCAGAAGCTGCATCAGGCCTTCCATCATCAACCGATATTCGCGGCCAAACTTCTCCATTTCCGCAATGCTGTCGCGCTCGGGGAAATCGGCTTCCTCGACACCCATGCCATGCAGGAATGCGGAGCGGAGCGCCATGTCCCCCAGTTGCGGCGCTGCCGGCAGGCGGGCGGGTTTGGCAGCAGCACCTGCCCGCGCCGGAGGCGGGACGTCAGCCGCTTGCGCGGGCAAATCCCAGGGATTGGCGGATTGTGGTCGTTGGGCGATGCGCTCGCGCTGTCCGGCCGAGCCGGTGCCGTTTGCCGAACCGGGCGCCGCGGCCGATCCGAAACCAAAATCATCCTTGAAATTGGACGGCTTTCCATGAGCGGGTTCGGCTCCCCGGCTGGGAGACGGCACGGGGTCGAGGCCGAAGGGGTCCGCCTGGTTCGCCGCGCCGCCCGGTTCGCGGTAAGAGGCGGCATTTTTCGACACAGGCGTTGAAACCGGATCGAGGCTGAACGGGTCATCGAAACCAGGCGAACTGCGCTGGCCGGAGGTGGCACGCTCGAACGCGCCTGGAACCGGCCGTTCGAACGGGTCCGGCAAATCCGCCGGACGTGGCCGTCGCGGCTCTTCTTCGACCGTGGCGGAAAAGAAGTCGTCGTGGCCGATGCTCACCGGCGCCCGGGATGCCGGCGGCAGGCGTTCCGGAGCCGGCTGGCCGGCTGTGGGTGCTTGGGCGGTTGGCGTCTGCAGATCGACATAGACGACGTAGTCGCCCAGTCTTAGCCGCATACCGCTTTGAAGACGCGTCGACTTGCCGGCGCCGAGCGGGCTGTCAGAATCGTTTATGAACAATCCGCTGCTTGACGTATCGGTGACGAAATATCCATCTCGCCCACCCGAGATCCTGCAATGAGCTCGCGAAACGAACATGTCGGGATCGTCGATCTGCCAGCCTGCGTCCGCGCTGCGGCCGATCACCAGCTCGCCTTCGTCCAGCCGGGTGTGCCGTACGGCCTGGGTGCGTGGCCCTTGCTCCAGCGTCAGCAGCAGGCTCATGCCGCGACCCCCGCCATTTCCGGCTGCCATCCGACGATTGTGCGCAGCCGCAGATCGTCAGCATCGCCCCTTTCAACAGGCCGCGCAAGCCAGGCAGTTCGGCCGAGCTGTACCGCTCCGAGACGGGGCGGCGGCACGGCTTCCCGCGCAAGCACGATGCGCAGATCGACGTCGAGCGATTCCCCGACCATGTCGCGAACGGCTTGCTTGAACAGTTTGAACCGCTGGCCACCGGGCAGGAACGCCTTGAAGTCCTCGTACCCCAGCGGGCCGACACGGAGCTCGATTCGGCTTTGGCGGTTGAAAACGCGCGGGCCGATCGTCGCTCCTCGGCCAAGCCCTGCATAGGCTTTTGCAAGACGGGTCTGGAGCCCGGTTGGGATGGTTATCCAGGCGGCGATGAACTCCTTGATCTGAACCGGCACCTTGAACGCTTCCGCCAGGAACAGCGTCAGCCGTTCCGGGCCGTCGACCTGGCTGGCGAGCGAAGCCGCCTGGCGAAGCTTCACCGTATCGAGATCGGTGTTCTGGGTGCCCGGAAGTCCTATTCCCGCCATGGCTTCGAGCATGGCGCGAACGCGCCCGCCGACCGCGCGTTCGACCTGTACGGCCGGATGCGCATCCGCCCATGCCCGATAATACAGGGCGATCATGCGGTGCTGAAGAATGTTGACGAAGTCCACGAATGTCGTGTCGCTGGTTTGCTGGGCATCGGCGCCGGTGAACCAGCGCTGCGACAGACGATCGAGCACCCAGCGTGTCAGATGCAGCGGCAGGGGTCCTTCGGGTCCCATCAGGCCGAGATTTGCGACGGTGACCCTGGCCGGAGCCTTGTCCTTCGCGTCGTGGAATTCAACCACGTCCCTGGCCGAAAAGCTAAGACGCACATGCTGTCCGAGCCTTGCAGGCTCGCGCTCTGGCGAGCCGGAATAGCCGAACAGCCCGCCCCTCCGTTCGAGTCGGCGCAACAGTTCGAAGAAGTCGAACGTCCCGGACAGCGCCTCGGCATGGTTCGGGTCGACTGTGTCTAGATCAGGTAGCGATTGCCGGGCGTCATCGGCCATGGCACATCCTCCTGCTTCTGCAGCAGCCGCGTACGGGTTCGCACGAAGCCGTTTATTCCGGCATGCCGGGCAAACAGCCGTGCCAGCAGGGCCGAAAGCAGCAATGTGCTTTGCCCTGCCAGGACCGACTGGTCGACATGCAATGTTACTTCCGTGCCACGTCCAAAGCACATCGGGCCGTCGATCTGCAGCCGTTCGATGACCGACCGCGAGTCGATGCGAACGATCGAATGCACGTTGCGGGCAAGGCTCGGATCTCCCCGGTCGGCGTAAAGATCAAGCAGCGCATGCAGCGGATCGACGCCGCGGCCTTCCTTGGCAAGGCTGAGAAAATTAAGCGCCAGTTGCGCCACCAGCCGCCAGGCGAGATTGTCGGCGCGCGATTCGCCCGCCGCGCCCGAAGGCAGCGCCGCGGGGATGGCCGGGCGAGGCGGACGCAACGCGCCGAGAAGCCGCACCATTTCGACCGGGTCGCCGGCCTCCAGCGTCAAAGTGGGATTGTCATCGAGGATCGGCAGATCGCGGTTGGTGCAAAGCGCCACGATGTCGACACGCTTCAGCGACCGGTTCGCCTGGCTTTCCACCGGGCGTGAAACTGCCAGGAAAACATCGTCCCCTGCGTAGGAGGTGCGGGTCAGCCCGTCGCGCCGCTCGTCTTCCGTCGCGCGACGAGGACGCCGCTCGGTCGAGTAGACCCAGCCACTGCCACGATTCTGACCCAGGCTGAAGAGCTCCGGAATTTCGGCATCGCTGCCCCCGGTGTCGGCGTCCTCCACGCGGATGACCCGATAGATTTCGAAGTCACGCGCCCGCGTTCGGTCGGCATGCAGCACCTGGCGCGTCCTGCGCGGATCAAGCTCGATGACGTTGCACTCACGCTCGAAGAGATTGATGATCGGCGTTGCGAAAAGTTCGAAATCGGCCGGGGTCAAGTCGGCAAGCTCGGGCACTGGACGCCTGAACATGAAGATGATCTCGAGCCCGGCGGCGCATCGGCGCACGACGGGCTGCAGTCCGGAAACCCGCGCATAGTGAAAGCGCTCGGGCATCATGAAATATTCGCGCAGCAGACGGTACCCCTCGAATGTCGGACGGGTCCGAGGCATCAGGGCTTCGTCGTCGCTGATGCCGATCATTTCGGGTTCCGGCAAGGGCGATACGGGGTTGGTCTTGCCTTCCGCGCGTGCGCCAACGGCCGAACAAGCGCCGAAAATCGCGTCGAGAATCAAGGGTGCCTTGGTGCGCCCGGAAAAATAGAGATCAAGCTTGTCGAGCGACAATTCGTCGAGCCTGCCTTTTCCGGTTCGGGCCAGCACGATGCGGAGCGCCGCCTCGCCGGCCACACCGCCGATCGGCCCTATGCCGGCCGCCGCCAGCGCGCTGCGATCTTGAAAATAGCTTACCGAAGTCACCGCTATCGGCCACAGCGTGACGTCCTGGGCGGTGGTGAAGGTGCAGCGCGTCGAAAGGCCGGGCTGCAGGCCGGAGACCAGCCGGGTGTTGCGCTTGACGACATGGCCGGCAACCATCGTCTGGACCTGCTGGCCGGGTTTCAGCACCACCATAGCCGTTGCCGGCGCCGGCGTCACCAGATCGGGATAGAGGACATCCAGCACGCTGCGTGAAAACCGCGAGCGCTCGGCATCGACTTTCAGCCGGGTGCGCGCCGCGAGAAAAGCGACGCCGTCAAGCAACCGCTCGACATACGGATCCGGACACGGCACCGTGTCGAGCGAGAGATTGCGCGCCACCGCCGGATGCAGGTCGGCAAATTCCGCCGCCAGCGCACGGATATGGGTCAGTTCCTCCTCGTAATATTCTACGAAGACCCGATCCATCTCAGGCCTCCCTAAATTCGGTCCGCGCCAAGCCGTTGTCGAGATTGATCGTGGTGCGCAGGCGCATGCGTTCCGGCGTCGGCGTCATGATCAGCACCGCGTCAATCTCGATCTTCAAACCCACGCTCTTGTCGCCAAGCGTCACCGTGACCTTCGTCGTACTTTCCTTGAGGCGTGGCTCGAAGGTAGCAAGCACCGAGCGGATCTCGCGGGCGAGCGCCTCGCGATCAAAATCGCGGGAGGAACGGCCCGAAAAGGAGGGCACGCCGTAGTTGATCACGCTTCGGCGCACCTCCGGGAAATCAGCGAGCGACGGCGGGTTGTCCGCTGCCTGCTCGCTTTCGAGATCGGAAAGAAGCGGAACAGCCTCGAAACGCTCGGTGTTGAACAGGGCCTCGATATCGCGCCGCACGGCCTCCCGGAGCACGCGGGCCGACACGACCACGCCGCGGCTTTCCATCTCCACGCGATGCTGGATCTGAAAGGCCAGGCGGTGCAGGCGCCGCTTCTGATCGGCCGTCAGCTCCGCATCGGCATCGATGAGCCGCGCGCTGCCCGCAACCAGACCCTCCAGCCGGTCCGCGCCGAGTTCGTCCTGCAAGGCCTGGCGCAGCCCGTCTATCTCGGAGGTCATGCCCGGCAGGTCGTTTACGAGGCGGTCCCAGAGAGAGGGCTGGACCGCTTCGCGTTTTGCTCGCGAGCCAGCGGTAACCTGCAGCTTGTCCGCGTCGGGCCGCCGGCCCTCACTTGCCGACATAGACATCCATTTCGATTTCGTCATTGCCGTCATAGACGAACTTGATCTTCTTGTAGGCGAAGCTGACCTCTTCCTCGATCAGGTCTTCCTCATCCTCCGCCTGCGACAGGTCGTATTCCATGATCGAGGCGTCGGTGAGGGTGACGACCAGGTAATCATTCGTCTCGCCATCGATGGTCCGGCGAGCCGAGAACACCACTTCGTCCAGCGCCTTGTTCTCGAACAGTGCCTTCTTCAGATAGGGCGAGGACTTGTCGTAGTGCTTGGTGAACTTGATCATTCCCAAGGAGACACGGCCGCGGCGCGAGAGCGAATTCGGATCGTATGGCGCGACTATCTTGTAATCGACCCCATGGATTTCGATTTCGTCCTCGTGGCCATCACGAACGCTTGGGCCTTTGATATCCGGAACTTTTAGAAAGCCATCAATCTTCGTACCTGTGGGCATTGTCTTTCTCCACCGCTTTCAAAAAACCAAGATGGTGTTGCTGCAATTCAAGTCTTCACGGACGGTAGTTCCGAGACCAGTCGGAGCGAGGCATTGATGCCCTCGAGCTGGTAATGCGGACGCAAATAGAAGCGGGCGTTGTAATAGCCCGGCCGCCCCTCAACGCTGTCCACCTGAACCTCGGCCGCGGCAAGCGGGCGCTTGGCGCGCGCCTTGTCGTCGGCGAAGGCCGGGTTGGCCAGCACATATCGGTTGATCCATTCGGTCAGCCAGATCTGCATGTCGGAGCGCTCTTTGAACGAGCCGACCTTGTCGCGCGCAATGGCCTTGAGGTAATGCGCAAAGCGCGAGACCGGGAAGAGATAGGGCAGGTTGGCACTCAGCCGCTCATTGGACTGCGCGTCGGGGTCGACCAGCCGCCCCGCCCGCGTCTCGTCGTCCTGCAGTGAGTGTGCGCCGATGAAGGCCGCGAGATCGGTGTTCTTTCGATGCAGGATCGGCATCAGGCCTAGCTTGCCCAGTTCCGCTTCGCGCCGGTCGTCGATGGCGACTTCGGTCGGACATTTCATCGCGATCGACCCGTCATCGGTCGGGAAGCTGTGCACCGGCAGGTTGAGCACCGTGCCGCCATTCTCGACGCCGCGGATCTGCGTGCCCCAGCCATAGAGCTTGTGGCTGCGGTTTATGTTCACGCCCATAGGGAAGGCGGCGTTCATCCAGACATATTTGTTGTGATCGCCCTGCACCTCTTCCTCGAAGGTGAAGCCCTTTACCGGAACGGTATCCGTGCCGTATGGCAGCCGCGCCAGAACACGCGGCATGGTCAGGCCGATATAGCGAGCGTCCTCGCTCTCGCGCAGCGACTGCCACGAGGCATAGGCCGGGTTGGAGACGATCTGCTGGAGATCTTGCGGGTTCGGCAATTCCTGCCAGCTGTCCATGCGGAACAGGCGCGGCGAGGCGGCTGCGATAAACGGCGTGTGTGCTGAAGCACAGATGCCGGAGATGTTACGCAACAAACCGACGTCGCGCGGGTGGTTCGAGAATTCGTAGGCGCCAATCACACAGCCGATCGGCTCGCCGCCAAGCATCGAATACTCGTCCGTATAGACTTTCTTGAAGATCGGGCTCTGATCCCACATCTGGCCTTCGTAGTCTTCGAGCGTGTCGGCCAGTTGCTCCTTGGAGATGTTCATCACCCGGATCTTCAGCTTCTGATCCGTCTCGGTGTTGTTGATGAGATACCAGAGGCCGCGCCATGTGCCTTCCATCTCACGCACTTCGGGCGCGTGCAGGATCTCGTTGACCTGTGTCGTCAGCATCTTGTCGATGCCCGCAATCAGCGACTTGATCGACTTGATCGCATTGGAGGAGATGGTGGTGGTATCGGAACGGGACTGCGCCGCGAGTGCGAGATTGCGCACGAGTTGCTGCAGTTTCTCGCTGTCGTCCTTCTTGACCTTGAAATCCTTCTCGAGGAGCCCGCTGAATTCTCCAAGATCTATGGCTTCCGCCTCGGCGGCGACGGCGGCGGTCTTTTGCTGTTCGGCCATGATTTACTCCCCAACCTTGTCGTCGTCGGCCAGCGCCTGGCTGGCGATCTTGCCAAGAAGTGGTTCGTTGTTCAGAAGTTGCGCGATGCGTTTTTCGGCGTCGACGCGGCCATCCATGAAGCCAAGCAGCTCCTCGAGCTGGCGCCGCATCTTGAGGATCTCGGCCAGTTGCGGAACTTGCTCGGCAATCTTGTCCGGGGCGAAATCGCCCATTCTGGAAAATGTAAGATCGAGCGCCAGTTCCTCGTCCCGCTCGGCGCCCTCAGCCTGAGGCAGCGTATTCTTCACGCGGGCTTTCACTCGTGGTCCGAGCGCCTCCATGAATTTGGGGAAGCGGTTCGCGTCGGTCTCGACAAAGGAACGGTCCAGCACCGACTTTGACGCTTCCTTGGTCTGCGAAGCACCGGAAAGGTCGGCCATCACGCCCATGACAAACGGCAATTCGATCGTCGTCGGGCTACCGTAGGTTTCCACGTCGTAGGCGATCTGCACCCGCGGTGCGCGATTTCGTTCGATGACCTTCGCTTTGCTTTCGGCTGGCATGTGCTGTTACCTTTCATCCTTCTGAGCCGTCTTCTTGACATCGGGAACGCCGGCAAGGAGCCGGAATTCCTTCAGCCCCGAAGGCGCGAGATCTTCCATCAGTTCAACGAAATCCATGTGCACCATCCGGCGCACGCGCCGCGCTAGGTGCGGAATCGGGCTCGACGGTTCAGTGCGGTCATAAAAGGCGACGACGAGGTCGAGGCATTTCACCACGTCGTCGCGCGAGGAAATCCGGTCGGGAAGCCCCGTGCTCGAGTCCGCGTAGCTTGCCGCCCCTGCCATAGTATCGGCTCCGTGACCGGTTCGAGCAGGCGTTGCCGGTTCTGCCGGCGTGGGCGGCTCGGCCGCGCCATTCGCCAAGGCGCCGGCTGCCGAATTCCGTTCGAGGGTCGTCAGCAGACGCTGCAGAAACCGCTTCAATTCCGGAACAGGAGCGCCGCCGCCCTCGAGACGGGCGTTGAGAGCGGTCTCGACCGCATCAAGGGCTGCGATCGCTGCCCGGGCGTTGGCGACGAGCAAGACCATTTCTGCGTTGGCTTGATCCATCTGTGCCGCACATCCAGCACGCACCCGGTTCAACAATTGTCCGTGCGCACTGACCAGTGCGGCCTTTTCTGCCGCGTTCAATCCCGAGGCGGCTTCCTGGAGCATGACACGGTCGTCGAGCGCACACCTTTCCAGATCCTTGCCCTGGATCGGGCCGATCGCACGTGGCGCAAAGAACGTCATTTGCCGCAGGTTCGCCAACAACCCCTCCTGACCATTCTGGAGGTCGAGCAGCGCGTTGATACGGCGCAAGGCGGCATCGCGTGGCAAAGCGTTGGGCCGCAGTGCCGGATGCATTGTCTCCCAATGCTGGTCGAAGGTCTGCGCAATAAGGGCCAGCCCCTGCGCGAGCCCGGCCAGTCCTTCTTCATTGGCCAGCGCGCGCGTGACGACGACGAGCAGGCGCAGGTCCCGGCCATGCGCACGCAATTCCTCCGCCTTGGCGAGCACCGCGGGCCAGTCGACCGGAATGGTGCTTTGCGAGGCGGGTTTGTTCTGGCCGTCGTGGACGACCTTGATCTCGGGTTCCGTCAGGCGCTCCAGCTCATGAAAAGCCGGGTCGTTGCGCAAATCCTCCCCTGACGGATTTTCACCGTCGAGCGGAGCAAGCCAGAGTGCGACATCAATCACACCAACCCCCAGCGATCGGCCCTCAAACCGTACGTGACCCTACGGTATCACACGGTTGCACTTTACCACAATTCAAGCACTGCTCAAAAAATTAACGAAAGCTGACCAAGCCGCGTCTTGGGTGCTGGAACCCTTGGCCAGATTGCTGACCCTTATGTGAAATTACACCGAGGCGGACAATTGCGTGGTTGTTTGCATCTGATGGTGCGGCACTCTCCACAAGCGGAAGGGGCGCTGTTCATCACGCTTTGTCAAGTGACGGCTTATGTGGCAGGTTATCGACTGGCAGATTGCAGGAGCACGTTCGATGGAACAGCGCCGGTCATCGCAGACCTTCAAACGCAAGGAACTGGTCGGCAAGCTCAATCCTGTCGGTGTGCGCGCCTTCAAGGCTGCGGCCGACACCGCCAAACTGCGCGGCAATCCTTACGTCGAGCTCGTCCACTTCATCGAGCAACTGGTACTTTCCGACCGTTCGGATGTGCAAATGATAATCGCCGATGCGGGCCTTGATGCGAGCCGGCTCACCGCCGATATGACCCGCGCCGTCGACAAGCTGCCTTACGGCGCAACGTCGATCGAGGAATTTTCGGACCATATCTTCCATGCCATTCAGGAAGCCTGGAACCTGGCCACGCTGGAGTTCAGCGTCGAGGAAGTCCGCAGCGCCCACATTCTCCTTGCCTGCCTGAAGACGCCGGTCCTGGAAGGCCTGCTGTCGAAGATCAGCGGCGAGTTTGACAAGATCGACGCCGCCGCGGTCATCGCACGGTTTGCCGAGGTCGTGGAGGGCTCGCTCGAAGCCGGCGCCTCGACCACGGTCTCCACCGCAGAGGCGCCGCGGCGGCCTCCGGGTGGGGATTCGGCGCTGGCGAAATACGCCACCGACCTGACCCAGCGCGCCCGCGACGGCAAGATAGATCCGGTTGTCGGCCGCGATCCAGAGATCAGGCAGATCGTCGATATCCTGATGCGACGCCGGCAAAACAACCCGATCCTGACCGGTGAGGCCGGGGTCGGCAAGACCGCGGTCGTCGAGGGCTTTGCCTTGCGTATCGCTGCGGACGACGTGCCGCCGACACTGCGAGGGGTCAGTGTGCGCATGCTCGATGTCGGATTGATGCAGGCGGGTGCAAGCGTAAAGGGGGAGTTCGAAAAGCGGCTGAAGGCAGTCATCGATGAGGTGCAGTCTTCCGAAACGCCGGTCATCCTGTTCATCGATGAGGCTCACACCTTGATTGGCGCTGGCGGCGCGGCTGGAACAGGCGACGCGGCCAATCTGCTGAAGCCGGCGCTGGCGCGCGGCGAACTGCGCACGATCGCGGCAACGACCTGGGCCGAGTACAAGCAGCACATCGAGAAGGATCCGGCGCTGACCCGCCGTTTCCAGGTAGTCAAGATCGACGAGCCGTCCGAGGCGGTGGCCGTTCTCATGTTGCGCGGTATCGCCGGCGTTCTTGAACAGCACCACAAGGTGCAGATATTGGATGAGGCGATCGAGGCGGCGGTTGGTCTCTCGCATCGCTATATCCCGGCGCGGCAACTGCCTGACAAGGCGGTGAGCCTTCTCGACACCGCTTGCGCCCGTGTCGCCATATCGCAGCACGCCACGCCGGCGGAGGTCGAGGACATCATGCGCCGACGCCAGGCGCTGGAGGTCGAGCGCGGCATAATCGGTCGCGAGGCCGCGATCGGCATCGAGGTGAGCGACCGGCAGGCACGGGTCGACACCGGGTTAGCCGAAACCGAAGTCATGCTCGCCGCCGCACAGGAGCGTTGGGACGGGGAAAAGGCACTCGTTGCCGAAATACTCGAACTGCGCGCCAGGCTGCGCGGCGAAGGTGTGCCGCTCGATGCGGTGGAGACACCGGAGACCAATAGCGAAACAGCAGGCACGGACTCGGTTGAGACTCCGCTGCCCAAGGTCGAAACGCCCAAGACCAAAACGGCCAAAATCAATGTGGAGGCACCGGCGGCTGCCAATGCCCCTCCACCCGATCCGGCCGCCGATCTCACCCGGTTGCGCGAACTGATGGTCGAACTGGCCGAGGCGCAAGGCGAGACGCCGCTGATCCTGCCGTCGGTCGACCGCAACGCCGTGGCGGCGGTCGTTCAGGACTGGACCGGCATCCCGACGGGGCGGATGCTGTCGAGCCAGACCGAAAAAGCGCTGCGGCTGGCCAGCACTCTGTCCGAACGCGTGGTCGGCCAGGATCACGCCATGGAGATGATTGCCAAGCGTGTGCAGACCAGCCGCGCCGGGCTCGGCGCGCCGGAGAAGCCGGTGGGCGTGTTCCTGCTCTGCGGCCCCTCGGGCGTTGGCAAGACCGAAACCGCATTGGCCTTGGCCGAGACGCTCTACGGCGGCGAGCAGAACCTGATCTCGATCAACATGTCCGAGTTCCAGGAGGCGCACACGGTCTCTACCTTGAAGGGGGCGCCGCCCGGATATGTCGGCTACGGCAAGGGCGGCATCCTGACCGAGGCGGTCCGCCGCAAACCCTATTCGGTGATCCTGCTCGACGAGGTCGAGAAGGCGCATCCTGACGTGCACGAAATCTTCTTCCAGGTCTTCGACAAGGGGATGATGGACGACAGCGAGGGCCGGCGCATCGATTTCAAGAACACGCTGATCCTGCTCACCTCGAATGTCGGCTCCGAAGTCATCATGGATCGGACCAGGAATGGCACGCTGCGGGCAGGGCTCGACGATCTGGACACCGCGCTGCGCAGCCCGTTGCTGAAGGTCTTCCCTGCGGCCTTTCTTGGCCGGGTGGTGACCATTCCTTACTATCCGCTCTCGGATTCGATGATCGAAGCGATCACCCGTCACCAGTTTGCCAAGATCGCTCGCCGGCTGCGTGCGACCAACGACGCAGAATTGGTGATCGGCGATGGCGTCATGGACCTGGTCAAGGCCCGCTGCACCGAGATCGAATCCGGCGGGCGGATGATCGATGCCATCCTGACAAACACGCTGCTGCCGGAATTGAGCCGCGGCGTGCTGAACCGCTCGCTCGAGGGCGAAAGGATGACAAGGGTAACCGTCGGCGCCTCCAAGGAGGGCTTCACCTATTCCTTCGAGTAAGGAAAGTTGATGACGGTTTGCTTCGGCTTCTTCGTGCATAGGCAAGCTGAGCCGACTAGCCTGGGAGCGGCCGGTGGCGGTGAATTCGTATGACGCTATCGGCCCTATTCGGTCATTCTAGAGCATGGCACCCAACGTTCGCCGAGGTTAGCTAAAGTTTACTATTTGGCGTCACGGGAGCATGCGGAACGATACGGGAAGCTTTCTGATTTTGGCCCACGAAAAAGATAATGAAATCAACAACTTTAAGACGTCCTCCGGGCCCACCATAATTCACTTTTAAGTTTTTACTTCGTTTTGTTTTTGCGTTTGGACTCGAACTCTCTGGGTCTTTTACGGGATCCACCCAGGCACCAAGACGGCGCGGAAGACCTGATAGTAGATCAAAAGGTGACCGCGGCCCAAACCGAGTGCTCATGACCACGACACAATTGGGCCTCGTATGTGGCTGTTGTCTTGTTAATTTGGTATCGATAACATGTCTTACGTGAAGTTGATTCCAATGGGTGGTTCATGAGCGATGCCGGACGCCGCAGAGATCGTGTGCCCGAGCGTCCAGGGTTTCCCCTGGGCAGACCGCAGCCGGCCGGTGGAGCGGCATGATGGCCAAGGCAGCCGCATCAAGGCCTGGCGAAAGCCACACGCCGACGATGGTCGACGTGGCGCTGCGGGCAGGTGTGTCGACCATGACGGTGTCACGCGCCTTGAAGGAAGGCAGCCGAGTGTCCAAGGCCACTCGGGAGAAGATCATGGTCGCGGTCAACGACCTCGGCTACGTGCTCGACCAATCTGCTGGCAGCCTTTCCTCGCGCAAGACAGGATTTGTTGCTGCGATGGTTCCGTCGCTCAACAATTCCAACTTCGCTGACACGGCGCGCGGCATCACGGATGAACTGGAGAGCACGGGGCTCCAGCTTCTGCTCGGCTACACCGACTACACGGTCGAGAAGGAGGAAAAGCTGATCGAAGCGATGCTCCGTCGACGGCCGGAAGGCATCATTCTGACCGGCGGTGCCCATACGGAGCGCGCCCGCCGGCTACTGAAAGGCGCCGGCATCCCGGTAGTCGAAACCTGGGAGTTGCCGGCGAAACCCATCGACCAGGTTGTCGGATTCTCCAACGAAGAGGCGATGGGGCTTCTCGTCAAGACGCTGGCCAGGAAAGGCTACCGAAAATTCGGTTACATCGGTGGCACGACCTCGCGCGACACGCGCGGCAGCCAACGACGCGAAGGCTTCGTCCGAGCGATCGAGGAACTCGGCCTGCCGACCGGCCGGCTCGTCTCCTTCGGCGTGCCTCCGATCTCCATCGAACAAGGTGGCCAGGCGATTGTCAGCATGCTGGAACGCTGGCCGGACACCGAGGCCGTGCTCTGCGTTTCCGATCTCTCGGCCTTTGGTGCGCTGATGGAATGCAAGCGTCGTGGACTGCGGGTCCCGCAGGACATCGCCATTGCCGGTTTTGGCGACTATGAGGTTGCCGCCTTCTGCCATCCCGGCATCACCACCGTGAACGTGGACTGCTTTGGCATCGGGCGACAGGCTGCCCGCAGGCTTATCCAGATCATCCGCGGCGGCGAGAAGAAGCACGAACAGGAAATCATCCTGACCGGTTGTCGCGTCGTCGAGCGCGAAAGCACCTGAGCTCCTGCAGAAGATTCCAAGTGAAAGGCAGTTCCTATTGTGATGTTTCGAGAGACCATCAGCCTCACTCATAACGGTGCGTTGGCAGCTGTGGCTGCCGGAGTCGCACGCGCCGACATGATGGGCGTGCCGCAATGCCTTGTGGTAGTCGATGCAAGCGGCGAGACTCTCGCCAGCCTGCGTATGGACGGCGCACGGTTCCTGAGCCTGCGCACGGCGCAGGCAAAGGCGCGCACGGCGGCGTCGATCAACGCAGCCACCGGCGACATGGTGTTCGAAGCGGCACTCTCCGCCGGGATAGCCTCACAGGGCGCCGTGACCAATTTGCCTGGCGGCCTGCCGATCCGCTTCGGTGGCCGCCTGGCGGGCGGCATCGGTGTCGGTTCGGGAACCGGTGAGCAGGATTTCGACGTTGCACGCGCCGCGCTCACGGCGATCGGCGCCGACGTGGTCTAAGGCATGTGCCCCCGACGCAACCGAAAGAACTTCAGAACGCGATCTGGACCTTCATGGATTTGTTGCGGTCACCGGCGATCTCGAAGGCCGCAACCGCCTCGTCGAGGGGATAGATGCCGGTCAGCAGCGGTCTGACATCCACCCGGCGCTGGTTGATCAGATCGACGGCGAGTGCGAACTCTTCGTGGAAACGGAAAGTACCGCGCATCTCGATCTCCTTGGCGACGATGAGGTTCTGCGGGATCGACAGATCGCCGCCGAGACCGAGCTGCATGAGCACGCCGCGCGGCTTGAGCACATCGAGCCCAGCACGCACGGCGCGCTCGTTGCCGGAGGCCTCGAACATCACATCGAAACTACCCTTGTCGACATTATAGGCGGCTAGCTTTTCGCCATTGGTCGCGACATTAATCGTACGATCGGCGCCGATCTCCTCAGCCTTTGTCAGCACGCCCTCCATGACATCGGTGGCGACGATTTCGCGCGCGCCGTGGGCTCGCGCGGCAAGGATGCAAAGCGCGCCGATCGGCCCGCAGCCGGTGACCAGAATGCGTTTGCCGAGCAGCGAGCCGGCGCGGTTCATGGCATGTAGCGTAACCGCGAAGGGCTCCGCAAAAGCGGCTTCGTTGATGGAGACATGGTCGGCGACTTTGTGACATTGCCACGCCTCTGCGATCAGGCGCTGGCGGAACGCCCCTTGTATATGCGGCATCGGCATGGCGCTGCCGTAGAAGCGCATGTTGAGGCACTGGTTCTGCATGCTTTGCAAGCAATAGCGGCAGGCATTGCAGGGCCGGCTAGGCGAGATGGCGACGCGGTCGCCGATAGCGAGAGCGGAAACGCCACCGCCTATGGCTTTGACTGTACCGGCAACCTCGTGGCCAAGGATCATGGGCTCGCGAAGGCGGATCGCACCGAAGCCGCCATGGTTATAATAATGCAAGTCCGAACCGCAGATGCCACCGGCTTCGACCGCGATCTCGACCTGTCCGGCGCCAAGGGAGCCCGGGTCGGTCTCCTCGATCCGCAGGTCTTTTGCCGCGTGGATGACGATCGAGTTCATGATGGGATCCTCTCTCAGACGACCGGTGTCAGCAAAGTCTGTCCGCCGAAATGGGCGGCAAGATTGTCGCGGACGAGCTGACCCATGGCCTTTCGGGTCTCCACCGTGCCGCTGGCGTGGTGCGGTTGCAGCACGACATTGGAAAGCTTCAGGAAGCGCTCGTCGATCGTTGGCTCGTTCCAGAACACGTCTAGCCCGGCGCCCTTGATGGCACTGGATTCCAGGGCCGCGAGCAACGCGGTCTCGTCGACCGTGCTGCCGCGCGAAATGTTTATGACGATGCCGTCAGGTCCGAGTGCAGCCAGAACATCCGCATTGATGATGTGCTTCGTGCTGTCGCCGCCGGCGAGCGTCACGATCATGAATTCACTCTGTCGTGCCAGTTCGACCAGATCGCTAACGAAGGCGTAGGGCAATTCATCGCGCTTGCGCACGTCAAAATAGGCGACAGCGCAGTCGAAGGCGGCGGCGCGCCTGGCCACCGCCGCGCCGACGCGGCCCATGCCGACAATGCCCAGTCTTTTCCCGCAAACGCGCGTCACTAGCGGCATGTTGGCCTTGCGCCAGCTGCCATCGCGGACGTAGGTGTCGGCCAGCGGAATCTTGCGCGCCACTGCCAGCAGCAGCCCGACGCCGATATCGGCCACGTCCTCGGTCAGCACGTCAGGCGTGTTGGTGACGCGGATGCCGTTCGCCCTAGCGTAGGCCAGGTCGATGGCGTCGGTGCCGACGCCATAGCAGGAGACGATTTCAAGCTTCGGCAGTTTCGCCATCAGCACCGCACTTGCACCAAGCTCGCCGCGCGTTGCGATGCCACGAATCGCGCCGGCGTGGCTTGCGATCAGCGCGTCCTTGTCCTCCGCCTGCCAGAGCTTGTGAACGCGATATCTAGCCTCAAGGTCTCCCATATCCCAATCCGGATAAGGACCCGTCATCAATATGTCGGTCATGGCGTCGTCTCCTCAGCAAGTTCATTTTTCCCATTGACTATGTTATCGATAACATTCATGTCAATAGGCACTGGCGGCGGCGCGGTGGAAATCGTATCCGCTTCAGGGGACAGTCCTCAGGAGGAGCGCATGAGCAATTCGTTGTTCGATTTGACCGGCATGCGGGCGCTGGTCACCGGCTCGGGTCAGGGGATTGGCTTGGCGCTGGCAGAGGGGCTGGCGCAGCACGGCGCCGAAATCGTGCTGAACGGGCGCAACGCTGAAAAAGTCGCGGCCGCTGCCGATGCGCTGGTGGCCCGGGGATACAAGGCTCGCGTGGCGGTCTTCGACGTGACCGATCACGCTGCGGTCGTCAAAGGCGTCGCCAAGATCGAGGCGACGATCGGCGCCATCGACATTTTGATCAACAATGCCGGCATGCAGTTTCGTATGCCGCTCGAGGACTTCCCTGCGGACAAATGGGACGAGCTGCTGCGCACCAACATCTCCAGCGTGTTTTTCGTCGGGCAGGCGGTGGCGCGGCACATGATTGCGCGCAAGTGCGGCAAGATCATCAACATCGCCTCGGTACAAAGCGAGTTGGCCCGCACGAACATCGCGCCCTATACCGCCACGAAGGGCGCGGTGCGCAATCTAACGCGCGGCATGTGCGCCGACTGGGCCAAGCATGGCCTGCAGATCAATTCCATCGCGCCGGGCTATTTCAAGACGCCGCTCAACCAGGCGCTGGTCGACAATCCCGAATTTTCGACATGGCTGACCAACCGCACGCCGGCCGGACGCTGGGGCGATGTCGGCGAACTGATCGGCGCGGCGGTCTTCCTGGCCGGACCGGCCTCATCCTTTGTCAACGGACACACGCTCTATGTCGACGGCGGCATCACGACCTGTCTTTGAGCCCGCACTCATCGTCGTGATGGGTGTCAGCGGCTGCGGCAAGACCAGAATCGGAGTCGAGATTGCGGAGCGGCTCGGCCTCGCCTTCATCGAAGGCGACACGCTGCATCCGCCCGGCAATGTCGACAAGATGTCGGCCGGCATCCCGCTCGCCGACGACGATCGCTGGCCGTGGCTGGATCTGGTGGGTGCAACCTTGCGCCAGGCGAACGAGGAGGGCCGTGGGCTTGTCGTAAGCTGCTCAGCGCTGAAGGAATCCTACCGTGATCGGCTTCGCCATGCGGTGGGCGGGTCGGCGGTTTTCATATTCTTGGAGGGGTCGCGCGCGCTGCTGCAAGCCAGACTCGCCGAGCGCAGCGGCCATTTCTTTCCGCCGGCGCTGCTCGATAGCCAATTCGCTGCGCTGGAGAATCCGGATGGTGAGAAGCTGGTGGTCACGGTGGATATCAACGCTCCGGTCGACAACATAGTCGACGCGGCTTTGGAGGGGCTGGGCACTCTCAGTGTCGCACCCGCTGCCTGGACAAAGAGAGAGGCACGTTGACATGACAGAAGCAGCACAAATCACCGTTGTCGGCGCCGGCATCATGGGGTCGGCGATAGCCACCCGCCTGATCAAGGCAAAGCTGGCGGTCACCGTGTTCGATCTGGACAAGGCCAAGGTCGCCGCCCTGGTCGCGAAGGGCGCTGTCGCCGCCGCGTCGATTGCCGAGGCGACGCGCGCCAGCGACTTCGTCATCCTCAGCCTCAACCATACCGACATCGTGCGTGCCGTGGTGTTTGGCGATAGCGGTGTCGCGGCGGCGGCGTCGCCCGAAAAACTGCTGATCGACATGTCGTCGATCGACCCCGCCGATACCAAACAAATGGCGAAGAAATTGGTGGCCGAGACCGGCATGAAATGGCTCGACTGCCCGCTTTCGGGCGGGGTTCCCGGCGCGCTGGCAGGCCGGCTGACCGTCATGGCGGGCGGCGAGGCGGCAGACTTTGAACACGCGCGTACGGTGATGCGGCATCTCTGCGCCAACTACACGCTGATGGGGCCGAGCGGGGCAGGGCAGACCACTAAGCTGATCAACCAGCTTTTCTGTGCGGTGCTGTTCCAGGCCGTCGCCGAAGCCGTGAAGCTCGCCGAAGCCGGCGGCGTCGATCCGAGGGCAATTCCAGCTGCGCTGAAAGGAGGGCGCGCCGATTCCAGCATCATGCAGGAGTTCATGGCGAAATTCGCCACGCGCGATTTCTCGCCTACCGGGCGCATCGACAACATGCTGAAGGATCTGGATTCGCTCCAGGCCTTCGCGCTGAAGACCAAGACGCCGATGCCGATGACCGGGCAGGTGGTCGAGATCCACCGCCTGCTTTGCGCCGCAGGCCTCGGACCGAAGGATTCGGCCGAGATGATGCGTCTGCTCGACGGCAAGACCAGCTAAGCGACGAGGCCTGATTTGTCGCTTGACGCTCAGAAATGTTATCGATAACATCATTTTTGCGATCTTGGGAGGAACGCTTGTGTCTGAGGAAAAATTGATCGAGTTCAAGTCGATTACCAAGGAATTCGGCGGCACCCGCGCGCTCTCCGACGTGTCGCTCGGTCTGCACAAGGGCGAGATCCTGGCGCTGCTTGGTGAAAACGGTGCTGGCAAGTCGACACTGATCAAGACGCTCGCCGGCATTTACCGGCCGGATGGCGGCCAAATCCTGTTTCGCGGTGAGCCCTATCATCGCCGCCCGCCGCTCCCGAACCAACGCCAGTCCGTCGCCTTCATTCACCAGGATCTCGGTCTTATCGAATGGATGACAGTTGGCGAAAACGTCGGGTTGGCCCAAGGCTTTTCGCTCCGCTCGGGGATCATCGACTGGCGATCGACCGAGGCGAGGGCGCATGAGGCGCTCAAGCTGGTCGGCTGTGATTTCGATCCGACGACACGTGTTCAGGATCTGACGCGCACCGAAAAGTCGCTGGTCGCCATCGCCCGCGCCCTGGCCACCGAGGCCGATGTGCTGGTGCTCGACGAGCCGACAGCCAGTCTTCCCGCTGACGAGGTCGAGCGGCTGTTCGACGCTATCCGTCCGCTCAAGCAACGCGGCGTCGGCATGATCTACGTCTCGCATCGACTTGACGAGATCTTCCGCATCGCCGACCGGGTCGCCGTGCTGCGCGACGGCAAGCTGGTCGGCCAGAAAAGGGTCGCCGATACCAGCCCGGACGAACTTGTCGAGATGATCGTTGGTCGCCCGGTGGACCAGGTTTTCAGCAAGGCTCAGACGCAGGCCGGCGAAACGGTGTGCACGGTCCGTGACCTGGTCTGCGCCGGCGCCGGCCCTGTCTCTTTCGACGTGCGCAAGGGTGAACTGCTCGGCCTAGTCGGCCTGCGCGGCGCCGGGCAGGAACTGGTTGGTCGCACGCTGTTCGGGTGTCAGGTTTTTTCCGGCTCGGTGACGATCAATGGCGTTGTGCCCGACCTGTCGAGCCCGATCGCGGCGATGTCGGCCGGCGTCGGCCTTATCGCACGCGACCGGACCGAGGAATCAATCGCTGGCTCCTTGTCAATCCGTGAGAACAGTTTCCTCAATCCCGGCGCCGGCAAGCGTGGGCTTTTCCACTTCCTGTCGCCTTTCAAGGAAGCGGCGCTCGCACAGGCGATCGGCAGTTCCGTCGGGTTGCGCCCCAACGACCCGAGCCTGCCGATCGAAGCCCTGTCCGGCGGCAACCAGCAGAAAGTGATCGTCGGTCGCTGGCTGCACACCGCCCGAAAGCTGCTGATCGCCGAAGACCCCACCGCCGGCGTCGACGTCGGCGCCAAGGCCGAGATCTACCGGCTGATCGGCCGCGCACTTGAAGCCGGCCTCGCCGTCGTCGTGGTGTCGACCGACTTCGAGGAGATCGCCCATATCTGCCATCGCGCCTTGGTGTTTTCGCGTGGACAGATCGTGCGCGAACTCACTGGCGACGACCTCACCACATCCGCCGTCATCACCGCGGCATCGGCTTCCGAAGCCGCCTGATTTTTCTGGGAGCGAACCTTATGCAATCAATCGAATCCAGCGCACTCGAACCGACCCGTGGCGAAATGGCAGGCTTGTCGTTGGGGCAGAAAATCATCCGCCTACTGCCGGTCTACGGGCTGGTGATCCTGACCGCGCTGCTGATCCTTCTGTTTTCGCTCCTGCTGCCAAACACCTTTCCGACCCTGCTCAATTTGCGCTCGATCATCTCCGACAAGGCAATCATCGCGCTGTTGTCGCTGGCGGCAATGATCCCGATGGCGTCTGGCCGCATCGACCTCACTGTCGGCTACGGCATCGTGCTGTGGCACATCCTCGCCATCAGTCTGCAGACCATGTTCGGCGTTCCCTGGCCGCTGGCGGTGATCATCGTGTTGCTTCTCGGCGCTGCGACCGGCTTCCTCAACGGACTGCTGGTCGAAGTTGCCCGCATCGACTCTTTCATCGCCACGCTGGGCACCGGCACCGTGCTCTATGCGCTGGCGCTTTGGCACACCGGCGGCCGGCAAGTGGTCGGCGTGCTGCCCAACGGCTTTTACGCTCTCAATGGCACGATGGTGTTCGGGCTGCCCATCACCGGACTCTATGTGCTGGCGATCGCCGCAGCACTGTGGATCATCCTCGAATATCTGCCGATCGGCCGCTACGTGTATGCCATCGGCGCCAATCCGAAGGCTGCGGCGCTGAACGGCATTCCGGTGCGCCGCTTCGTCATCGGCGCCTTCATCTCCTCGGGCTTCCTGACGGCGCTGACAGGTGTGCTGCTCGCTTCCAAGCTGCGCATCGGCCAAGCCAGCGTCGGGCTGGAGTATCTTCTGCCGGCGCTCGTCGGCGCCTTTCTCGGCTCGACCACGATCAAGCCAGGGCGTGTCAATGTCTGGGGCACGATGACCGGCGTCGTCATCTTGGCGGTCGGCATTTCCGGCATCCAGCAGTTCGGCGGCTCGTTCTTCGTCGAACCGCTGTTCAACGGCGTGACGCTGCTCGTCGCCATCGGCATTGCCGGTTACGCCCAACGCAAGCGCGGTGCGGCACATAGGGCCAGGACCAAGACCGCAACGCAGCCCTCGAAGTGACCAGCCGAACCCATCCGGGAATAATGGAATGAGCGACTACGAAATTCTGGACGAACGGTTCCGAAAGCTGACGATCGGGCATGCCAAGCTCGAACGGTTATGGACCGGAAGCCGCTGGGCGGAAGGACCGGTCTATGTTCCGGCGGCAAGGCATCTGCTGTGGTCGGATATCCCGAACGACCGGTTGCTGCGTTACGACGAAACCGATGGCTCAGTCAGTGTCTTCGAAACCCATTGCAACAACCAGAACGGCCACACGCTCGATCGCGAGGGCCGCGTCGTCGCTTGCGAGCATCGCGGTCGACGGATCTCCCGGCTTGAGCATGATGGGCAATGGCAGTCGCTTGTCGAAGTCATCGACGGCAAGCGGTTCAATTCACCGAACGATGTGGTGGTCAAATCCGATGGGACGATCTGGTTCACCGACCCGGTCTACGGCATCGACAGCCACTATGAAGGCATGATTGCCCGACCGGAGATCGGCGGGTCCCATGTCTACCGGTTCGACGAAACAGCCGGCGAGGTGGGTGTCGTCATCACCGATCTGGTGCAGCCGAACGGGCTGGCCTTTTCGCCAGACGAGACCATCCTCTACGTATCGGATACCGGCGCAAGCCATGTCCAGGGCCTGCCGCGTGCGATCAAGGCCTATGATGTTGCCGAAGACGGCTACTCGCTACGCCCGCGTGGCACCTTGGCCGGATGCGAGGCAGGTTTCTTCGACGGGTTCCGCGTCGATCGCGACGGCAACATCTGGGCCTCCAGCGCCGATGCGGTTCGGGTCTACGCGCCGGATGGGACGCTGATCGGGCGTATCCTGGTTCCCGAAATCGTCTCCAATTTGTGCTTCGGGGGTCCGAAGCGCAACCGCCTCTACATCACTGCCCAGACGTCGCTTTATTCCATCTATGTCAACGCGCACCCAGCCGGTTTGGCCCCGGTGGCTGGGCAAATCAGCCAGTGACCTGGCGCCCATGCAAAACCCTGCGGAAGTCGAGTTCCGGAAGGCCAATTTTTGAAACCAAGGGAGGTACCAACGTGCAACGCAGAACATTTTTAAAATCATCCGTCGCTTTGATGGCCATCACAATCGCCAACCCGGCCCTGTTCGCCGGCCAAGCACGGGCAGATGCAATGGCCGACGCCACGGTGGTCGTCGAAAAATATGCCCAGAAGGTCACGGCCTGGGACGGCCCGACCAGCGGTCCGAAGGCGCAGCCGGGCAAGACCATCGTCGTGCTCGCCGGCGATCTCAAGAACGGAGGCATTCTGGGTGTCACCACCGGCGTCGAGGAAGCGGCAAAGGCGATCGGTTGGGAGGTCAAGGTGATCGACGGCGCTGGCTCCATCGGTGGCCGCACCGCCGCCTTCGGCCAGGCGATGGCGCTGAAGCCGAATGGCATCGTCATCAACGGTTTCGACGCCATCGAGCAGGCGCCGGCGCTGGAACAGGCAAAGGCCGCCGGCATACCGCTGGTTTCCTGGCATGCCGGGCCGGTAATCGGGCCTGACGAAAAAAGCGGCGTCTTCGCCAACGTCTCGACCGACGCCATGCAGGTCTCCACGGCAGCGGCCGACTGGGCCTATGCCGACGCCAAGGGCAAACCCGGCGTCGTCATCTTCACCGACTCGACCTACGCGATCGCCATCGCCAAGGCCGACAAGATGAAGGCCGAGATCGAGCGGCTGGGCGGCAAGGTGCTCGAATATGTCGACACGCCGATCGCCGAGACCTCGCAACGCATGCCGCAGCTCACCACCTCGCTGCTGCAGAAATACGGCGATGCCTGGACGCATTCGCTGGCGATCAACGACCTCTATTTCGACTTCATGGGACCGTCATTGGCCGCGGCCGGCAAGGCCGGCACCGACGCGCCGATCAATGTCGCCGCCGGCGACGGGTCGGAATCGGCCTATCAGCGCATTCGCGCTGGCCAGTTCCAGAAGGTGACGGTCGCCGAACCGCTCAACTTGCAGGGCTGGCAACTGGTCGACGAGCTGAACCGCGCCATCGCCGGTGAAAAATGGTCTGGCTATTTGTCGCCGCTGCACGTGGTGACGGCCGACAATGTCGAGTTCGACGGCGGCCCGAAGAACGCGTTCGACCCTGACAATGGCTACCAGGACGCATACAGGAAGATCTGGGGCAAGTAGGCTTCCACCAGAGCGGGTGCATCACGCGACGCGCCCGCTCTGCCGGCCCCTCGTACGCAAAACATAAGGACCTATCGCCATGATCATCCGCTATGCCCTCTTCGAAGGTGAGATTCACGTTGGACGCGAGAGCGAGTTCCGGCGCTTCGTCAGGGAGCGGCTGGTGCCGCTTTGGACGCAGTTTCCCGGAGCCGAGGAGGTGCGCGTTCTCGACGGCACGGCGCGCGACGAAGGTGCGCCCAGCTACGCGATGGCGCTCGCCATTCGCTATCCCGACATGGACACCTGCAACCGGGCGCTCCAATCCGACGTAAGATTTCAAAGTAGGGACATCACCGGTGAATTACTGAAGATGTTCACCGGCCGTGTGCATCACCATGTTTTCGAGGCAAATGAGTACGCAACGGTCTGATTGGGTTCTTGATAGGCAACGCTCTTAATTGCTGTGATCGGCGAATGCCGGTATCGGTTGCGTGTCCATGATTTGAACCTGCGGATAAGACGTCGCCCATTGGCCGCGGAACCATTCGGAACGATGCGGAAAGATCTCTGATTTTTGCACACGAAAAAGTTAGTAAATCAACGTTCTCGCCACGTTCTTTGGGCTCACCATTATCGTTGTTTATCAATAAGTTATCGTGTTTTATTTGCCGCGGTTAGCCAAATCAGGTTGGCGAATCTCCGTCGATCTCGTTGAATTCATTGATTTATGATGGGCTCCCGAGGACTGCCGATCAAACTGCCTTACAACACGGGGCGGCGCGAAAGGAATCGAACTGCCCGCAATGCGCTCGTTCCATCCGTTTCGGGCGGGTGCAGTCCTTCGGCGCGATAGCGGGCTAACTCTCAGCAAATATGTGCGCCGTGCTCCCGGGCTGACCGAGCCTCCAGACACGGGCTATGCAGCGACGCATCTCGTCAGCGGTGGCGCCGCCTCGGAATTCGGCGAGGCGTACAGCCTTGGCTTCCAGTTCCTGTTTCGAAAGGGTGTTGCCGGGATCTCCCTTGGGCTCGTCGACGCGGGCATTGAATTTGCGGCCGTCAACCGTCGTGACGCTCACCTTGCCGACCCACTGCTTGGGATAAAGGGTGTCGATCTCGGCGTCGAGTTCCATCCGCACCTTCGCGCGGAAACGGGCGACGCGGGTGTCGGCAAGTGCATGGTGTTCGAAAGCATCGAGGTCAGCGACGCCGTGAACGGCGATCAGCCCCAAAACCGTGCCCATGGAGAACTTCGCCTGGTGGACGGTTTGCGGAGTGACCACCGCGCCCAGGACATCGATGGCTCCCTGATGGACATGGGTCACCACGTCGGTGATGTCGTCCGGACCGAGCCCTTCGCGGCGCATGAGAGACTGCAGCGCGTCGGCGGCCGGATGAGTGTGCCGGCAGGCTGCGTGCCATTTGAAGGAGGTCTCCTCGGTTGCCC